>JABIWM010000118.1 GCA_018701255.1 Alphaproteobacteria bacterium
ATCCGGTGTTCTGCGGCGGGAGATGACGATTGATCAGGCTGGTGATGCACTGATCGAAATGATCCGGCGAACAGCAAACGGCCGCGCCACCGCCGCCGAAGCGCTGGGTCACAAAGAGTTCGTCATGACCAAACTCTACCGAAGCGCATAAAGCAAAAGGCGCAGCATCCATATGACAGCTGATATTATCATCACGGAGTTTCTGGACAAAGACGCCGAGCGGTTTCTGACCAATAAAACATCCGTATTCCGTGATGATCAGCTGGCATTTGATCCGGACAAATTATGTTCTGTTGCTGGCATGGCGCGGGCATTAATTATTCGTAATCGCACCATTATTGACACCAGATTGCTGGATGCGGCACCGCATCTGGCGGTGATTGGCCGGCTTGGGGTCGGGCTTGATAATATTGATATGGCGGCTTGCCGGGATCGGCAAATCACCGTTATTCCGGCGATTGGTGCAAATAGCGATAGCGTTGCCGAATATGTCATGACAGCGATGCTGGTCATGATGCGGCCGGTATGGAATGCCACCACAGCGATGATTGATGGTACGTTTCCGCGCCAGTTGATGGGGCAGGGATGTGAAATTGGCGGCAAGGTTCTGGCCGTCATTGGTTTTGGCGGCATTGGCCGTAATGTGGCACGGCGGGCAAGTGCAATGGGGATGCAGGTCATGGCTTATGATCCGGCGTTTCAACCAGAAGCAGGGCTTGAAGTAATAGCGGCATCATTGCCAGAATGTCTGGCGGCGGCTGATGCGATTAGTCTGCATATGCCGCTTACCGATGACACCCGACATATGATTAATGCCGAAACGATCAGCCAGATGAAAACCGGCGCGGTGCTGATTAATACGGCGCGTGGCGGTATGATTGATCATGTGGCTTTGGCGAATAGCTTGCGATCCGGTGATCTGGGCGGTGCCGCGATTGATGTTTTCATAGATGAGCCGCCTGCTAAGGATGCGCTGGATATGTTTCGCGGGCTGGACAATATATGGCTAACGCCACATATAGCAGGAGTCACGCAAGAAGCCACCAAACGCGTGTCATGGATGACAGTCGAAGCCGTGGCAAAGCATCTTTCACTTGGGTAATCCGGAACACCATAAATTCTAATTATTACTGGAACACATAAGCTGGGACATAAAATATGACAGATCAGATTTTATCTATTGCTGACATGACTAGCCGGGTCAAAGCCGCGTTCACCGCTAGTCGCGTGGCACCGGATATCGCGGATTGTGTTGCCGATGCGCTGATCAGGGCAGAATGTGATGGTAAATCAGGACATGGTCTGTCACGGGTTGGCAGTTATGCGGCACAAGCCCGATCAGGTAAGGTGGATGGCTTTGCCAGATATACGGTCACTCACCCGAAGCCGGCAACAATGGCGGTTGATGTGGCTGGCGGTTTTGCCTATCCGGCGCTGGCCGCGGTTAATCGTGATTTGCCAGCATTGGCCAGAACCCACGGGGTGGCGATGGCAGGATTGCATCACTCACATCATTGCGGCGTTGCTGGTCATCATGTTGAGGCGGCGGCAGATCAGGGTATGATTGCGTTGCTATTTGCCAATACACCATCGGCAATGGCGCCATGGGGTGGGCGAACAGCATTGCTGGGCACAAACCCGATTGCCTTTGCCGCGCCTGTGGCCAATGCCGCGCCGATAGTTATTGATCTGGCCACGTCATCTGTTGCCCGTGGCGGCATTATGAAAGCGGCGGCAAATGATCAACCGATCCCCGAAGGCTGGGCGCTAGATGCTGACGGTAATCCGACCACTGATGCGACCGCCGCGCTCAAGGGAACCATGACACCAATGGCAGAAGCCAAAGGCGCGGCATTAGCGTTGATGATTGAAATACTGGCGGCGGCGTTAACAGGCGCCAATTTTGCTTACGAAGCGTCCTCATTTCTGGATGCTGAGGGTGCGCCGCCGCATGCCGGACAATTGATGATCATGATAGATGCTGAGGCATTTTCACCACAAACCACAACCCGTATCGCGGCTATGGCTGGGCTTATCAATGATGACGGCGCGCGATTGCCCGGTGCCGGACGCATGGCCAAACGGCAACAGATTGAACGCGATGGCTTGACGGTATCGCAACAGATATTGGATACTCTGGATAGACTGATTGCAACGCCTGTATAATGTCTGGATACTGGCCGGATATTGGCCGGATAAAGAATTGAAGGAGAAGTTATGTCACATTGGAAAATGGATTGTGATGCCGATGGATATGTCTGGCTGACCATTGATGTCGCTGATAAATCCGTGAATGTATTGACCCATGCCGTGCTGGAAGAACTGGATCAGATTATCGGCGATCTGGTTAAACAGGACAATATAAACGGTCTGGCATTGCTATCGGGTAAGCCGGGTGGATTTGTCTATGGTGCCGATGTGCGGCAATTTGAATTGCTCAAAGATGCCGGAGCCGTGGCAGATCATATCGGTTCTGTTCATCATACCATGAACAGGCTGGCCGCCGCGCCTTATCCTACTGTTGTTGGCATTGATGGCGTGGCTGTTGGTGGTGGGCTGGAATTATTGTTGGCCTTTGACCGGATCATTGCAACAGCATCACCAAAAACACAGCTAGGTTTCCCCGAAGTCGGGCTAGGAATTCTGCCCGGATATGGCGGGTCTGGCCGTGCTTATCGCCGTGTTGGGCTGGAACAAGTGCTGGCGCTGATGCTGACGGGTAAAAGCATCAATGCTGATAAAGCATTGGCAACAGGTCTGGTTGATGAACTGGTCGCCAGCGAAAGCGATTTGCGCGGCGCGGCTAAATCATGGCTGGATGCCCAGAATGGTGCCCAGAATGGCATTAAGCCTGTGCGTGATATGAAACCGGTTCCGGCGGATGCGGATGCTATTTTTAAAGCGGCCAGTGATGCCTATTTGTCACGCGCCCGACCAGATCATACGCCAGCACCGTTTGCGATTATGGATCATATCAGAGATCACATGACAGACCCGCAAGCCATGACCGATGCTGAGCTGACTATTTTTCCGGTGCTAATGACTAGCCCTGCGTCAAAAGGCTTGCGGCGGTTATTCGACTATCAGGACAAGGTGCGCAAATCTGGCCGTGGTGATAGCGGGATCAAGCATGTGCATGTGATTGGCGGCGGCGTGATGGGCGGCGATATTGCCGCTTATACCGCGATGATGGGATTTCGGGTCACGTTAAGTGATCAGAATGCAGATGCTATCAATGCCGCTATTGACCGTGCCAGAGTGTTATATGAACGCCGGCTTAAAACCGAAGATAAAATCGCTGATGCGCTATCGCGGCTAGCCGCTGATCCGGCTGGTGATGGCATGGCGACAGCTGATCTGATTATTGAGGCGGTGGCCGAACGTGTGGACGTGAAGCAAGTGGTGTTCCGTGATATGGAACAGAAAGCCAAGCCGGATGCTATTCTGGCTACAAATACTTCTTCTATTCCACTGGCATCTATTGCTGAGGTATTGGAACATCCCGACCGGTTGGTAGGAATACATTTTTTCAACCCTATGCCGGTCTTGCCGCTTGTTGAAATTATCTGGGCGGATACGACGGCGGATGCGGTAACGACACGCGCCATGCAGTTTGCTGGCCAATTGAAAAAAATGCCTATCCGCTGTAAATCGGCACCCGGTTTTCTGGTTAACCGGGCGCTTTTGCCATATATCTATGGCGGCATAGCCAAGATGCTGGCCGGAACAGATGCCGACTGCATTGACGAAGCGATGGTGGATTACGGCATGCCGATGGGGCCAATTGAGCTGGCTGATCAGATCGGGCTGGATGTAACCCATGATGCCGGTGTGCCACTGGGCATTGCTGATGATGTAGCGGCCGCGTTGCAGGAACATATCGGCAAGGGTAATCTGGGGCGTAAATCTGGACGTGGTTTTTATGAATGGGATGGCAAAAAAGCCATCCGGCCACGCGCCGCATATCCGGCTAGTGATGCCGCCGCGCTTGCAGTAGAATTATTACAACCCATGATCAGCGAATGCCAGTCTGCGGTTAACGAAGGCGTTGTTGAAAATGCCGATATGGCAGATGCAGGAATGATTTTTGGAACAGGCTTCCCCGGTTTCCGTGGTGGGCCATTATTTTGGGCAAGTCAGCAGAATTAGGATAAGTACATGTATCATGCACCACTAAAAGATATGCGTTTTGTTTTTCGCCATTTGATTGACCGGCAGGCCTTGGCCAGTACATATGATCATGATGCGTGGGGCGATGATCTGTCAGATGCTATTTTTGACGAAGCGGCTAAATTTGCATCAGACATTATTGCCCCGACTAATGCTGGCGGTGATAAAGGATCAGTCCGGTCTGAGGACGGGGCGGTGATCACGCCAGCCGGATTCAAAGATGCTTATGCCGCTATGGGCGCGGCCGGCTGGACGGCAATGGATGCCAGCGAAGAACATGGCGGGCAGGCGATGCCGATGGCGGTATCGGCCATTGTTAATGAGATGTGGCAATCGGCCAATATGTCATTTGCGCTTTGTCATTTGCTGACACAAGGCCAGATTTACGCGCTGGAAAAATATGCTTCTGCTGAACACAAAGCGCAATATATACAACCAATGGTCGAAGGCCGGTGGACAGGCACCATGAATCTGACCGAACCACAAGCCGGAACGGATTTGGCGGCAATCCGCAGTATGGCCATTCCTGACGGCGATCATTACCGGATCAGCGGCCAGAAGATTTATATCACTTATGGTGAACATGATATGGCGGAAAATATCGTGCATCTGGTGCTGGCACGAACACCTGACGCGCCCGAAGGCCATAAGGGTATTTCGGTTTTTCTGGTACCAAAATATTTGATTAATCCGGATGGAAGCCTTGGTGAGCGCAATGATGTAACATGCGTTTCCATTGAAAAGAAACTGGGCATTAAAGGCTCGCCGACCGCGGTTCTGCAATATGGTGACAATGGCGGTGCTGTCGGATATCTGGTGGGGGAATTACATAAAGGGCTTGAGATCATGTTTGCCATGATGAACCACGCCCGTTTCATGGTTGGGTTGCAGGGATTGGCCATTAGTGAACGTGCCTATCAGCAAGCCATTTCCTATGCCATGGACAGAAAACAGGGAACACCACTAGACGGTAATAATGGTGATGCCATTATCGGGCATCCCGATGTGTTGCGGCTAATGGCCAGCATGCGTGCGGATATTATGGCGATGCGTGGTTTGCTTGGCATTGGGGCGGCGGCGATGGATATGGCTACCCATAATCCGGATAAAAATCATCAGGATCGGCTAGGGCTTCTGGTTCCGATTATCAAAGGCTGGCTGACTGAATTATCGCTTGAAATCACCTCACAGGCTATTCAGGTGCATGGCGGCATGGGCTTTATCGAAGAAACGGGCGCGGCGCAACATTATCGGGACGCGCGGATACTTCCTATTTATGAAGGAACAACCGCTATTCAGGCTAATGATCTGGTATTCCGCAAAACCTTGCGGGATGGTGGGGCATCTATCACCGCGTTGCTGGATGATATTGATGCAGATATGGATGCGATTATTGCCGAAAACCAAGAGCAGATATCGCCAATGGCTAGCCGTGTTCGTACATCCACCGCATGCGCGCGGGATGCGATCAGTCATTTGCTGGCAGCGGCAAATACCCCGCGCAAAGCGGCGGCAAGTGGCCATCATTTTATCATGATGATGGGCATGCTTACCGGCGGTTGGCAGATGGTACGCGGGGCGGCTATGGCAATTAAACAGAGCAAAGAACAAGGGGCTGATATCAATTTTCTGACGACCCGCTGGACGCTTGCCGATGTGTTTGTCACACAGCGTATGCCGCAAGCAGATGCCTTGGCCGAAACCATCATGACAGGTGATGAAGCTGTGCTGGCGGTCGCCGCTGAACTATTGGCGGCTGAAGCATAAGTGATAGCATTGATCCGTATCTGACATGACGGCCGCACCTATAAATAATGGTCTTGCTCTGATGATCATGGCGTTGTCCATGTTCCTGCTTAGCGTTGGTGACATTATTGTGCGCTATATTGGAGCGTCTGTTCCGGCAGGCCAGCTGATTGCTATTCGCGGTATTATTCTGATTGCGATTTTATTGCTGATGATGCGGGTAATGCGTGACCCGCTCCGGCTTAGCCATATTACCAATCGCTGGGCATTGATCAGAGGCATAGCGGAAACCGTGTCCACCTATTGCTTTTTTATCAGCATCCAGCTGATCCCGATTGCCACATCAACAACGATTGTATTCATATTTCCGGTCTTGTTAACCTTGGTATCCATTCCGTTATTCGGGGAAAAAGTTGGCCGTTTCCGGTTTGGTGCGGTGGCTGCCGGATTTCTGGGGGTGGTTATTATTGCGGCACCATCGGGTGATGGATTTAATCTGGCAATGATATATCCGGTGATAACAGCTATTGGTCTGGTGGTGCGTGATCTGGCCACCCGCCATATTGATGATGATATTTCTTCGGTATCGATTATTCTGACCACAGCAATGGTGACTAGTTTTGGCGGTTTTTTGAGCTTGCCGTGGGGATGGGTGACGGTTGCAAGCGATCTTTATCCGGTGTTTGTTATCGCGGCGGCGTTGGTGGCGTGTTCGTTTATTACCTATGTAATGGCCATCCGGTTAGGGGAATTATCGGTTATTGCGCCGACGCAATACATGGTCATTCTGTGGGCTACGATCTGGGGGGCGTTGTTCTGGGATGAAATACCAGAGCCGAGAGCATGGCTAGGCGGCAGTTTAATCATAGCGGCCGGGCTGGTTATTTTATGGCGCGAACGTGTGAAACAGATTGCCCGCGTCCCTAGCGCTTTGCCTCTGGAATAAGCCCTTTGGGGGCAAATCGTAACACTAGCATCATGATCAAACCCATGGTCATCAAACGGGTATGCGCCGCGCTTTCCAGCAAATGTGCCTTTAATGCTGAATCCGCGCTCATGCCTGATGTGAGGAATTCAATCAGCCATAGCCCCAGCGGTTCGGCCTCGATCCAGAAAAACCAGATAATAAATCCGCCAATAATAGACCCGTAATTATTGCCCGACCCGCCAACAATGACCATCACCCAGATCAGAAATGTATAGCGCAGAGGTTGATATGATGCTGGCGTAAACTGGCCATCCAGTGTTGTCAGCATAGCACCAGCCAGACCAAGTACAGCCGAACCAATAATGAAAATCTGCAGATGTCGGGATTTGACGTCCTTGCCCATGGCTTCGGCGGCGACTTCGTTATCACGGATAGCGCGCATCATCCGCCCCCATGGTGAACGTAATGCTTTTTCAGCCAGAATAAACAGACCAATCAGCACCGCAACAAACAGCATCAGATAGGATATTTTCACAATCAGCGATGATGTGTTGATGACAGAATAATTCATACTGTCTGCCAGTGAGTTTACCCATGCTTCTTTTTGTAAATCCAGCTCATATGGAACAGGACGCGGTAAGCCGTTAACGTTTTTAACCCCTCGCGCCATCCAGTCTTCGTTCTTGATGACATAGATAATAATCTCAGAAATACCGAGGGTCGCAATAGCCAGATAATCCGATCTAAGCCCTAGCGCGATCCGGCCAATGAGCATGGCAATCAGACCGGCGGCAATCGCGCCAACAATCCATGAAAACAGGATAGGAAGCCCTAATCCGCCCAGATAGCCAGTCATTGCCGGTTCCACCGCTTCAATGGCATCAATCGCCGGATCAGCAATAAACCGGTATAACGCGTATCCCAGAATAATGATCAATGCCATGCCCAGATAGCGTTTGCGCGGCGTGTTTTTGAGATGCGCCGTTTTTTTCCAGAATATGGTGGCGGCAAGGATCACCAGCCCCATCACGGCAAAGCCGCCCATTAATTGCACGCCGCCAGCCGCCCATGCGGCTTCAACCGGTGGCATGGATACAATCACGCCCGCCAGACCGCCAACGGCGACAAAACCCATCACGCCAAAATTAACCAGTCCCGCATATCCCCACTGAACATTGACCCCTAATGCCATGATAGAAGAAATCACACACAGATTGAGAATGCTAAACGCGACATTCCAGCTCTGGTACATGCCGACAATGACAAGTAAAGCTGCCATGACGAAGAAAACAGAAAATATGCGCATCCGACTGCTCATAATGTTTTTCCTCCTGCGATGCCGGTTGGCCGGATAATCAGCACCAGCACCAATATAACAAATGACAGCGCAATTTTATAATCCGTGCTTAGCAACTGCATCAATCCATCCGGTTCCATCTGTTCGGGCAGCAAATACCCCAGCACTCTTTTATAGGCAAAAGTGACAAATAATTCGGAAAAGGCGATAACAAAACCGCCAAGGATAGCCCCAATCGGGCTACCGATACCGCCCACAATCGCTGATGCAAATATCGGCAATAACAAAGACAGATAGGTAAATGGCTTATAGCTTTTATCCAGCCCGTATAATGTTCCGGCCAGCGTAATCAGAACCGCCGTAATCACCCATGTGACCAACACTACCCGTTCCGGATTAATACCGGATAGCAACGCCAAATCTTCGTTATTCGAATAGGCACGCATGGATTTGCCTGTCCGCGTATAGGTCAGAAACCAGAACACAAACGCCACCATAGCAACAGCCAGAACCACGGTAATGCCCTGGGTGGTTTTAATGGCTAATCCTTCGTTCAGGCCAGTCATCTGCTTGAAGCTTCGGGCTTTTATGATGAACCGTTCGCCATCAAAAAACCGCTGATCATTCGGGCCGATAATAAACCGGATTAAACCGCCTAGAAAGAACATCAACCCCATGGATACAATCAACAATGTGACCGGCGGTGCTTTAATCGACCGATAATATTTAAACACTACCTTATCGGCGGTTAGCACCAGAATAATTGTTGCCAGAATGCCAAAAGGCAAAGCTAGTAATGCGGTGGGCAGAACGCCGAATGAAATGCCGTGGGATTGCATCCACCATGTGATCAGAATAGTAATCATGGCACCGAATGACATCATTTCGCCATGGGCAAAATTGGAAAACCGTAACACGGAATAGATCATGGTGATGCCAAGCGCACCAAGTGCTAGCTGGCTTCCATAGGTAAAGCCCGGCACTAGCACAAAATTGGTAATCAGGACGATAGCATTTAAAACATCGGTCATTATGGCTAGCCTCCCAGAAACGCTTGCCGGACATCAGGATTGGCTAATAGCGCCGCGCCGGTATCTGTGTATCGGTTTTCGCCCTGTACCAGAACATAGCCTTTATCAGCAATTTCCAGCGCTTGCCGTGCGTTTTGTTCCACCATCAAAATGGCAATGCCGGTTTTGGCAATATCAATGATGCGGTCAAACAGCTCATCCATAACAATTGGTGATACGCCCGCTGTCGGTTCATCCAGCATCAGCACTTTGGGTTGGGTCATCAGCGCCCGGCTTACCGCCACTTGCTGACGCTGGCCGCCGGATAATTCGCCTGCCGGCTGGCGGCGTTTTTCCTTAAGGATGGGGAATAACGCATAGACCTGTTCCATCGTATCGGCATAATCATCGCGGCGGATAAACGCGCCCATTTCCAGATTTTCTTCGACAGTCATCTCTGTGAAGATATTGGCTGTTTGCGGCACAAATCCCATGCCAAGCATGACCCGTTCCTGCGGTTTCAGATGGGTGATATCCACGCCATCCATAAATACGCCACCCTGATTTAGCGATAACATGCCAAAAATAGCTTTCATGGCGGTGGATTTGCCAGCACCATTAGGGCCAACAATAACGGCAATCTCGCCTTTCTCAACGCCAATGGTACAGCCGTTGAGAATCATGGCGCCGCCATATCCACCAATCATGTCTTTGCCAATTAAGAAGCTCATGCCTTTACGCGCTCCTTTTTGCTTTTGACGCCGGTGCCCAGATAGGCTTCGATCACTTGCGGATTTGACTTCACCTGTTCCACGGTGCCAGATGCCAGAACATCGCCTTCTGCCATAACAATCACCGGATCACATAACCGGCCGATAAAATCCATGTCATGTTCAATCATGCAGAACGTGTATCCGCGCTCTTTATTCAGCCGCAAGATAGCATCACCAATTGTTTTTAATAATGTCCGGTTAACGCCTGCGCCGACTTCATCCAGAAAAACAATGCGGGCATCGACCATCATGGTGCGGCCAAGCTCAAGCAGTTTTTTCTGACCACCAGACAGATTGCCAGCATATTCATGACGAACAGCGCTCAGTTGCAGAAAGTCGATGACTTCATCCGCTTTTCGCGCAATTTCCATTTCTTCCTGTTTGATTTTTTGTGGTCTGAACCACACATTGATCAGGTTTTCGCCAGCTTGCTGTGCTGGTACCATCATCAGATTGTCACGCACGGTTAATGAGCTGAACTCATGCGCGATTTGAAATGTTCGTAAGACACCATGATGAAACAGCGCATGCGGCGCAAGACCGGTAATATCCTGCTCGCCAAGCATGACCTGACCGCTATCTGGCGTGTAAACGCCGGCGATAACATTGAACAAGGTCGTTTTGCCAGCACCATTGGGGCCGATTAGCCCGGTGATAGAACCTTCTTCAATCGTAAGCGATGCACCATTGACCGCTTTGATGCCGCCAAAGGTTTTGACCAGATTTTTGACTGTAATCATGAGATATAAATAATAATAAAAATATCAGGACGGCCGCATATGATCCGACCGTCCTGACATATGGTTGGATTAACGGAAATTAACAGTTACGTTTTTGCCGTTCTGAACTTCGATCTCGCGATAGTTACCAGCAGACTCGCCACCATTAACCAGTTCAACCGCAGAAGCACCAACATAGTCGATGTCTTTACCAGCGGCGATCATGTCAAGCGCTTTACCAAGCTCACCCGGATAGATTTTTTCACCCGGTGCATTGGCAATATCTTCGATATGCGACTTGAATGTCTGGCTGTCTGTTGAACCGGATTTATGCATGGCCAGCATAATCAGCGCGGCGGCGTCATATGATTCTGGTGCAAATGGGCCAGCCTTGAAACCGGCATCTGATGCCATGGTTTCAAATGTAGCGGCGCCGGGGCTGTCTGTGCCCGGTACGTCACCGATAGAACCGTTCAGATCAGGGCCAATTGCTTCTGGCAGGCTGTCACCAATCATGCCGTCTGGCATGTAAAAGATGTCAAATGCGCCATTATCAAGTGATGCCTGAATGATGCCCTTACCGCCTTGATCAAGATAACCGGCAACGATCAGAATATCACCACCAGCTTGTGCCAGTGAAGCGACTTCGGCGTTATAGTCAGCTTTACCATCTTCGTGTGGGGCATTGATTGTGATTGTACCGCCAGCAGCTTTGTAGTTAGCTTCGATGCTGTCTGCCAGACCTTTACCATAATCGTTGTTGGTGTAAGTCATGGCAGCGGTTTTAAATCCGCGTTCCATTAGAATTTCAGCAACAATTTTGCCCTGACGCGCATCAGATGGTGCTGTCCGGAAAAACAGACCGTTATCTTCGACGGTGGTCAGTGCCGGTGATGTAGCAGAAGGCGAGATCATGACAATACCGTTAGCCATAGCAACGTTTTGCAAAATAGCAGTTGTCACGCCAGAACAGTCAGCACCAACAATGGCGCTAATGCCTTCGGCTGTGATCAGACGTTCGGCGGTCGCTGATGCGGCCTGTGCGTCGATACATGTGGAATCACCACGGACAGGAACGACGGTCATGCTGTTCATGAAATTGCCAGAATCATTGACTTCTTTCATGGCCAGTTCAGCGCCAGCCGCCATATCAGGGGTGAGGGATTCGATTGGGCCTGTATAACCCAAGATAACGCCAATTTTAACGTCATCTGCGAAAGCCGGTGCAGCAAGTGCCATGCTGAGCGCGGCTGTCATAATTACTTTTTTCATGTGAGTAACCTCCTAGATTAGAATGGGTCATTAATAAAACTTGTTTAACCTTTACGCAATAAAATTAGTTTTTTTTAAATAATAACATGGCGAATATATCAAATTTGTCTTTGGGTCGGATAATTCCGTAAAATTGGCTGGACAAATAAAATTCTGGTCGTATTCAAAGGACTGGCACGGATTGGCGCAGGCCATGATGATAAAAATATTTATGAAACGAAGACAATGAGGACAAATCATGGCGCAACAACGTATCCCCGCAACTGTGATAACCGGCTTTTTGGGGGCAGGAAAAACAACTTTGATTCGCAACTTGCTTCAGATGGTTGATGGTGATCGTCTGGCCTTGATTATTAATGAGTTTGGCGATATCGGGGTTGATGCGGCGCTAACTAAAGAATGTGGCGCGCCGTCTTGTGATGCGGATAGCATTATTGAGCTGGCAAATGGTTGCATCTGTTGCACCGTGGCTGATGATTTTCTGCCAAGCATGGAAGCATTGCTTAACCAGACACCGCCGCCTGACCGTATTATTATCGAAACATCCGGACTTGCCTTGCCGCAACCGCTGGTTCAGGCTTTTCAATGGCCGGATATTCGCACGCGCGCCATGCTGGATGGGGTGATCACCGTTGTTGATGGCCCGGCGCTAGCAAAAGATCAGGTGGCAAGTGATCTGGCGGCAGTAGAAAACCAGCGCCAGAATGATCCCGAACTGGATCATGATACGCCGATTAATGAGCTGTTTCATGATCAGCTATCTGCCGCTAATATTCTGGTGCTATCCAAAACGGATATGATGTCGGACGCGGATAAGCAGAATGTCAAAGCCAAGCTGGGGCGCATGATGACGCAAAACGCACCGATTGTCGAAACCACCGCTACATCCGCGCCGTTATCTGCATTATTCGGATTGGGGCTTGAGGCTGAGGCATTTCAACGGAGCGCCCATACATTGCATGATCACCATCATGAACATGATGACCACGATCACGATCACGACCATGACCATGACCATAATCACGATGATGATCACGATCATGATGATGATCACCATGATCACGGGCATGATCACGGGCATGATGCTTTTCAAACCGTGATATTATCTATTCCGCCACTGGATACAGCAGAACAGGTTGTTGATGCGATTAAGGAGCTGGCAGAACCGGGGGGCATGCTTCGTGCCAAGGGGTTTCTGACCGTCACCGGCAAACGCGCGCCGCTGGTTGTGCAGGCAGTTGGCAGTCGGGTGGAACATTACTATACCCCAGCCGGATCAGCGATGCCGACCGATGATAATGCAGGACATGGACGTCTGGTTGTCATTGGCCATGCTGGTATGGATGTCGATACACTGGCCAAACGCACTGGTGGATCAATCACCGGATGACCGCCGACTTAATCACCGCGAGAGCTTCATGCATCTACTTAATATAGAACAATCCGGCGATTTATACGCCAGCGGTGAAGCGGTTGATTTAGGCCAATCGCCTGCTGATATGGTTATTCTGACGGCGGCAGATAGTGAGATTAGCCTACTGGCAGAAGCCGCCAGCCAATCCGGTTTTGCCGCTAATGATCTGCGTCTGGCCAATATCCTTACCCTGTCGCACCCGTTTTCTATTGATCTGTATATCCAGAATACGCTATCGCATGCGCGGATGATTGTTGTTCGTTTGCTAGGCGGGTCAGGGTACTGGCCGTATGGAGTCGAACAATTATCGCTTATGGCAAAACAGCATGGCATTATTCTGGCCATGTTGCCGGGGGATGGCCGGGCTGATCCGGAAATGGATCGGTTATCAACATTACCGCCAGAACAACTGGCACAATTAGCGGCATATCTGGATCATGGCGGCATGGCGAATGCGCGCGCCTTGCTGATGGCCATGACCGATATCATGACGGCATCTGATACAGCACCGCCGCCGCGACCATTATTGAAATCCGGATTATACTGGCCGGGGCAAACGCCGGTCGATATGGCAGACATGCATACCATATGGCATGCCGCTATTCCCGATAAGACAAAACAACCGCCACCGATAGCGGCGATTGTGTTTTATCGGGCATTGATGCAATCAGGCCAAACGGCACCGGTTGATGCACTGATTGGCGCATTAACCGATCAGGGGATTTATGCCTTGCCCATATATGCGTCTAGTCTGAAAGAAGCCGAATCCGCCGGCATCACGGCTAGTTTGCTAGAACAGGCAGGGGCAGGTGTAATTCTTAACGCGACCAGCTTTGCGGTTTCTGATCCGGTGCAACATAAAGGCGATAATGATCAATCGCCGGGGCCGTTCGGGGCGGTTAACGCGCCCGTGCTTCAGGTGGTGTTCAGCACCTCAACCAAATCCCAGTGGCAAGATGGCATGGCCGGACTCAACGCGCGTGATCTGGCCATGAATGTTGTCTTGCCTGAACTGGATGGCCGCATTATCAGCCGTGCGGTCGGGTTCAAAACATCCCCTGTCAAAGACACGCTAACCGAAGCAATGGTAAGCCGATATGAAGCCGAACCTAATCGTGCGGAATGGGTAGCTATGCTAGCTAAGAACTGGTTGATGCTATCACAAAAACCGCGTGATCAGATACGGCTGGCCATGGTCATGGCAAATTATCCTAATCGTGATGGCCGTCTGGCGAACGGGGTTGGGCTGGATACGCCGGCAAGCGCGTTAACGGTGATGCGGCGACTTGAGGCCGAAGGATATCATATTGCCGATTGTCCAAGCGATACCAGAACATTGATGGATACCATTAAATCACGGCCAACCAATAGCGGAATTGCTGGCCGGCAGGTAGATGCGTGGATGCCATTAGCTGATTATAAAGCGTGTTTTGCGGCGTTGCCGGATACCGTTCAACAGCTGATAACAGAACGCTGGGGGATGCCGGAAACAGACCCCATGATAGGCATGATGCCGGATGCGGCCGAACAGGGTTTTGCCTTGCCGGTTGTGATGATGGGGCATGTTGCCATCGCCATTCAACCGGCGCGCGGATATAACATTGATCCGAAAGCCAGCTATCATTCACCGGATTTGCCGCCACCGCATCATTATCTGGCCTTTTATTTCTGGTGCCGCCATGATTTTCATGTCGATGCCGTGATCCATCTGGGCAAGCATGGCAATCTGGAATGGTTGCCGGGGAAAGCGTTAGCACTTGATGCTGATTGTCTGCCAGAAATATGTCTGGGGCCAATGCCGCATTTTTATCCGTTTATTGTTAATGATCCGGGTGAGGGCAGTCAGGCGAAACGGCGGAGCGCGGCGGTCATTATTGATCACTTGACCCCGCCTATGACGCTGGCCGATAGCCATGGCGTGATGGCCGAACTGGAAGCCAGCATGGACGAATATTATGAGGCGGTGGGCGTGGATACGCGGCGCACATCGGCATTGATGGATGATATTCTATCTCATGCAGAACTGGCTGGACTGGCAACGGATTGCGGTATTAATGCCAATGACAGCAATGACGAAAAGCTGCAGAAACTGGATAATTATCTTTGTGATATTAAGGATATGCAGATCAGGGACGGGTTACATATTTTTGGCCAGCTAGCCGATGACGAACAGCAAACAGGTCTGTTAACCGCTATTATGCGTATCCCGCGCGGGGATGGGTCGGGCGATGGGCAATCTATTTTGCGGACGCTTGCCGCAGATATTCTGCCAATGGCCGAAGGTTTTGATCCGCTTACCACTGATCGCGCTTTGCCGTGGGAATGGGATAAACCGGCGGTGCTGGATCGCGGTGAATGGGGCATATGGCGCAGTCATGGTGATGTGGTTGAACGGCTAAACGCGCTGGCGGTTGAGCTGATTGCTGGTCGTGAGAATCCGGCGGATAGCTGGACGAATACCAGATTAATTCTGGATAATGCCTTGCCATTGATCCGCTCAGCGGTCATCCAGTCGCCGGAAAAAGAGCTATATTATCTGATGCGCGGGTTGGCTGGTGGATATGTGCCAGCCGGTGCATCAGGCGCACCAACACGCGGCAAACCAGAAGTCTTGCCCACTGGCCGCAATTTCTTTTCTGTTGATACCAGAGCAGTTCCATCACCGGTGGCGTGGCGGATAGGCTGGGCATCGGCGCATGCGCTCCTTGATCGGTATGTGCAGGATCATGGCGATTATCCGGCGGCTATTGTTCTGTCTGTATGGGGGACGGCAAATATGCGTACCGGCGGTGATGATCTGGCGCAAGCATTGGCCTTGATGGGGGTTGAACCCAAATGGGATAGCGCCAGCCGCCGTGTCACCGGTTTTGATGTCATGCCGGTTAGCGTGCTTGGCCGCCCGCGTGTAGATGTGACCTTGCGGGCATCGGGGTTTTTCCGTGATGCGTTTCCGGCACAGATTGCGCTGTTTGATAAAGCCGTGCGTGCCGTGGCCAGTCTTGATGAGCCAGAGGCCGATAATCCATTAGCCGCAAGATGGCGGCATGATCGTGATGAGCTGATAGCAAAAGGCATGACAGAAACCGATGCCGCGCGCCATGCCAGTTTTCGCGTATTCAGCGCCATGCCGGGGGCGTATGGAGCAGGCATGCAGACATTAATCGATGAAGGCATCTGGGATAGTCGTGCTGATTTTGCCGAAACTTTTATCCAGTGGGGCGGTTATGCCTATGGTGAGGATAACGAAGGCGTGGCTGATCATGCGGGATTAACCCGCCGGCTGAAACATACAGACGCGGTTCTGCATAATCAGGATAACCGCGAACATGATATTCTGGATTCGGATGATTACTATCAATTTGCAGGCGGGCTGGCGGCAACTGTCGCCGTGCTGAAAGGTCAGGATGTACCAGTATATATGGGGGATCATGCGCTGGCCGAACGTCCTCAAATCAGAAGTCTGGCCGAAGAAATATCGCGGGTGGTTCGTGGCCGTGCCTCTAACCCGAAATGGATCAAAGGCGTGATGCGTCACGGCTATAAAGGCGCGTTTGAAATGGCCGCAACGCTGGATTATCTGTTTGCTTTTGCGGCAACGACCAGACAGGTCAAAGATCATCATTTTGAAGCGTTGTTTGATGGCTGGGTCGAAAATGAGGATGTAGCGCAATTCCTCAAAGAAGAAAATCCGGATGCGTGGCAGGATATTCTGAACCGGTTTCAGGAAGCGATTGATCGCGGATTGTGGCACCCTAGACGGAACGCCACAGGGGAAACATTGATGAAAGCAGAAAAAATATAGCAACTCAGAACAAATCAGGCCACAATAGATACATGCCCGAATAAGTGATGAATGAGGATAACATGACAGATCAAGATGATGATATCAGCCGCCATAACTCCAAAATGGCCAAGAAAAAAGCCGCGCGTGACCGGATTATGTCCACGAAAACCGAAGAAAAAGGATTGATCATTGTTCATACCGGCAAAGGTAAGGGCAAATCATCGGCGGCGTTTGGCATGGTGTTTCGCTGTATTGCCCATGGTCTGCCGTCTGCAGTTGTGCAGTTTATCAAGGGCGGGTTATCCACCGGTGAACGTGATCTGATCATGGCGACGTTTTCCGATATTTGCGCGTTTCATACCATGGGTGAGGGCTTTACATGGGAAACGCAGGATAAAGAACGCGATATCGCCGCCGCGACCGCCGCATGGGAAAAAGCCAAAGAGCTGATCCGGAGCGGCGAGCATCATCTGGTGCTGCTGGATGAAATCAATATTGCCATGCGATATGGATATATTGACACCGGCGAAGTGATTGCGTTTCTGAAAACCGAAAAACCGGAAATGACCCATGTTATCCTGACTGGCCGTAACGCTAGCGATGAGCTGATAGAATGTGCTGATCTGGTGACAGAAATGACACTGGTCAAGCATCCCTTCCGTTCCGGTATCAAGGCGCAAATCGGGGTGGAATACTAATCATGACGGCCAGCATCATGGTTCAGGGCGCTGGCTCGAATGTGGGTAAATCCGTGCTTGTTGCCGGATTATGCCGATATTTTTCCAGTCAGGGCTTAACGGTGATGCCGTTCAAGCCGCAAAACATGTCAAATAACGCGGCCGTAACCAGCGATCATGGCGAAATTGGCAGAGCGCAGGCATTGCAGGCACGCGCCGCCAGAGTAGCCCCGATATCGGATATGAATCCGGTTTTGTTAAAACCCGAAACCGATACCGGCGCCCAGATCATTGTTCAGGGCGCGCGTTACGGCACCATGCGTGCCGCCGAATATGGCCAGCATAAAGCCAGCCTGATGCCCAAAGTCATGGAAAGTTATGCCCGACTGGAAGCCAGAGCTGATCTGGTGATTATCGAAGGTGCAGGAAGCCCGGCGGAAGTCAATTTGCGGCAAGGTGATCTGGCCAATATGGGGTTCGCCGAAGAAGCCGATGTGCCGGTGATACTGGTTGGTGATATTGATCGCGGCGGCGTTATCGCCTCGCTGGTGGGGACACATGCGGTGCTGGAGCCGTCAGAAAAACAGCGGATCAAAGGCTTTCTTATCAATAAATTTCGCGGTGATACCAGCCTGTTTGCCGATGGAATGGATATCATATCCGCCCGCACCGGCTGGCAGGGGCTGGGCATTTTGCCGTGGTTCGGGGCGGCGGCACGATTGCCAGCCGAAGATATCCTTGATCTGGAAACCAAATCCAGCCAGTCCAGCAATCATGACAGCTATCATGTGGCCGTGCCGGTGATCCGGCGTATTGCCAATTTTGATGATCTTGATCCATTAAGCCAAGACCCCGGTTTTCGGGTGACGCTGGTAAAACCGGGTGAGCCATTGCCGCTTGATGCTGATCTGGTGTTATTGCCCGGATCAAAATCAACGATTGCTGATCTGCAATTCTTGCGCGAGCAGGGATGGGATCAAGACCTGATGACCTTGCGGCGGCATGGTAGGGCAGTGATCGGGTTATGTGGCGGCTATCAGATGCTGGGCAAATATATTCATGATCCGGACGGCATCGAAGGCATGGCCGGCCGTGTTGATGGCCTGGGATTGCTGGATATTGAAACCACATTGACCGAACAGAAAACCCTGACCCATACGACAGGCATCGAAACCCGAACAGGTGCCGCTATTTCCGGATATGAAATCCACCTTGGCCAGACAACCGGTGCTGATACCGCACAGCCCATGGTGCATCATATTGAGGGGCGTGATGGCATAAATGTGGATGGCGCGATCAGCCCGGATGGGCAAGTCGCCGGATGCTATATGCACGGGCTTTTTGCCAGTGACACATTCCGGTCGGCATGGCTAAACCGACATGGTAAGGCATCTAGCCAGATTATTTTTGATCAACAAATTGATACCACTCTGGATCAGCTAGCCAACCATCTGGCCGCACATGCTGATCTGGATGCTATCGCGCGTATTGCCGGACTTTAATTCATTATTACAGATTGATATGCCATAGCCCGATTGCCAGTAACCCCATGATCATAATGGCGGTGACGCGCCATAAATAGCCGAGCGCCGCATAAATATCTTTGTGGTCGGCGATGCGGCCGGCCGGATTTAGCGGCGCATCTGTTGACATTCTGGCACCGTATTTTCTGGGGCCTGCAAGCACAATATTCAACGCGCCAGCCATGGCCGCTTCTGGCCAGCCAGCATTCGGTGAACGGTGATATCCGGCATCACGCCACATAATCCGCATGGCACGCCACGCGATGTAAGGGCGCGGCAAAAACGCGGCCAGAACAATCAACCCACCGGTTAATCGGGCAGGGATCAGATTAGCCAGATCATCAAGCCGTGCCGCCCCCCAGCCAAAGGCCAGCCAGCGAGCCGATTTATAACCAATCATGCTATCGGCGGTATTGATCATTTTATAGCCAATGATACCCGGCAGCCCGAATAACAGATAATAACATGCCGGTGCTACAACACCGTCAGACAGATTTTCTGCGGTGGTTTCAATGCTGGCACGACAGATAGCCGGAGCATCCAGTTGATCAGGATTACGCCCGACAATCATGGAAACCGCATGGCGGGCGGCGGTGAGGGCATCATCTGTCGGAGTATTTGTTAGGGCATTGGCCACTTGGCGGACATGCTGATCCAGACTACGGCCAGCTAGTAATATGGTGACAATCACCGTCTCCAGTATGATCACCGGCCATAATTCACCCCATAAACCGCCCCATAATTCGCCATGAATAAACGCCCCAGCTATCCGGCCTAACGCGGCTAATCCAGCCCCTATCAGGGCGGCAATCATGACAAGCAGGA
>JABIWM010000014.1 GCA_018701255.1 Alphaproteobacteria bacterium
AATTTCATTTGTTTTAAACTTAACTTTTAAAAGTCCGGGGATAGCCCCCCATAATGCCCCTGCCAGCATAGCCATCACTGCCATGCCAATAATCAGCATCCGGCTTTCTGCTTCGGGGAAAGATAACGCCACCCATCCTGCCCCCATTGCGCCAAGGATCAGCTGACCCTCAGCCCCGATATTCCAGACATTAGCGCGGAAACAGAATATCAACCCCGTGCTGATAATGATCAGCGGGCAGGCTTTGACAAACAGATTACCAATCTGATCAGGGCGTGATAAGGGCGCGATAAAGAATTCATATAATGCCTGCAATGGCGGATAGCCCAGCATCGCAAAAATCAATGCGCCCATCAGCAGCGTCACCAAAATAGAAAGCAGCGGAACAGCAATCGTCAGATAGGTGGGAACATCTTTACGTTTTTGCAGCATAATCATGACGATACCCCTGCCTTGTTCTGAGATATATTATCATCGGCCTGAAGGCTTTCACCCATCAGCAAACCAATGCGTTCAGCGGTAATATCCCGGGTTTTAAACGTCGCCGAAAGCTGGCCTGCATTAAGCACCGTGATCTGATGCGCGATTTGAAATATTTCTTCTAAATCCTGTGAGATCATAATGACCGCTGATCCCTGCTTGGCCAGTTCGGCCATCGCTGTCCGGATAAATTGCGCGGCACCAATATCAACCCCCCATGTTGGCTGTGATACAATCAGCACATCCGGTGATTTTATGATTTCTCTGCCGACCACGAATTTCTGTAAATTACCGCCTGATAATGATGACGCTAACGGATCATCAGATGGTTGACGCACATCATAGGTTTTTGAGATTTGCCGCGCCATGGCAAGTGTCTGATCATGATTAATCATACCGCCGCGCACCACATTATCCTGATCATAGCCGGTCAGAAGCGTGTTTTCAGACAACGTCATGGATGGAACCGCCGCGTGGCCATTGCGTTCTTCGGGAACAAAACCAAGACCTGCCCGCCGCCGGCCAGCCGGTGACAGTTTGGTGATATCATCCGCGCCTAGCTGTATCATGTTACCAGCATTCGCATATGATGGCCGCCACTCCCCTGTTAGCGCATCCATTAATTCGCTCTGGCCATTTCCGGCGATACCGGCAATGCCAAGAATTTCACCAGCTCTGACAGACAGATTAATATCCCGAAGTGCCACATTAAACGGGCCATCAGCTGGCCGTGACAGCCCTGTGACCGTTAATAGCGTTTTGCTATTTTCGAGGGTTGATAGTGTCCGCATATCCTTAACCTTGGCACCAATCATTAGCTCTGCCAATTGGCGTTTTGATTGATCACCGGTTTTGACTTCAGCGACTTTGACACCACCACGCAAAATTGTTGCCCGTGACGTTAATTGTTTAATTTCATCCAGCTTATGTGAGATGAATAACACCGCGCATCCCTGTTCGGCCAGCCGCTTTAATACTTCAAACAGCTGATCTGTTTCTTGCGGTGTTAAAACAGATGTTGGTTCATCCATGATCAGCAAGGCCGGATTCTGAAGTAAGCAACGAACAATCTCAACTCTTTGTTGCTGGCCAACCGACAGATCAGCAACCAGATTATCCGGATTAAGCGGAATACCATATTCCGCCGATTTCGTGGCAATCAGTTGCGATAGATTCTGACGCGTAAAATCCGGCGGCAAAGCCAGCGCAATATTTTCTGCTACGGTCAACGCATCAAACAGCGAAAAATGCTGAAACACCATCCCTATGCCCATGGCGCGCGCCTGTTGCGGATTGCTGATAGTAACGCTCTCACCCTGCCATTCCAGATGTCCCTGATCCGGTTCTAGCAAGCCATAAATCATTTTGATAAAGGTGGATTTGCCAGCGCCATTTTCCCCTAACAGGGCATGCAGTTCACCAGCGTAAATAGTAAAATCGATATCTTTATTTGCCACCAGATCGCCAAATGATTTGGTCATCCCGAAACCAGCCAGAAGCGGCACTTGCTCTAATTTGGCTGTTGCTGATCTAGCGGTTGTTTTGGGTGTAGTCTGTGTCATTCCAATCATCCCCGGCTAGTTAACCGCCGCCTCAAACCATTCACGGATAAGCGCCCGTTCTTCGGGTTCCATATAGGCCACATTAGCTGGCGGCATGGCATGGGATACACCAGATTGTATGTAAATAGCCTTAGCTTCAGCAGCAATTTGCATCGGGGTTTCCAGCAATATGCCTTTCGGGGCAACCGCAATACCATCCCATAACGGTTCTGCCGCATGACACATGGCACACCGGCCACTAACAATATCATTGACGTCCTCAAACCGTTCATCGTTGTGAAACGCCTGCAAATGCGGCGGGATGGTCAGCATCGCCGTATCATCATCTGTGTTCATGCCATCACCATTATCATCACGCATGGCAGGCCAGATCGACAACGCCATGATAATGATGAAAATCGCTGTGGTGGCAACCCATGTCCAGCGTGGATTGCCTGCCCGCGCATGACGGCTATTGAAATAATGTCTGATCGTCACCCCCATCAGAAACACCAGACTGGCAATCAGCCAGCTATATTCTGTTGCAAAGGCCAGCGGATAATGCCCAGACAGCATGAGAAAAATAACCGGCAAGGTAAGATAGTTATTATGGGTTGAGCGCAATTTGGCAATGCGGCCATATTTAGCATCTGGCGTACGGCCAGCCCGAAGATCAGCAACAACAATTTTCTGATTAGGGATAATGACCATAAACACATTGGCCGACATAATCGTTGCCGTGATTGCGCCTAAATGAATAAATGCCGCGCGGCCGGTAAATATCTGATGGAATCCCCATGACAATGCTACCAGCATGACATAAAGAACCAGCATCAATATCGTTGGATTTGCGGCCAGTGGCGACCGGCATAACAGACTGTAAATCGTCCAGACGCCTGCTAATGATATCAACGAAATGATAACCGCTTGCCAGACAGAAAGCGCCATTTTGCTTTCATCAATCAGATATAATTCTGCCCCGCCATAATAAACAATGGCCAGCAAGGCAAAACCAGACAGCCATGTGGCATAGGATTCCCATTTAAACCAGGTCAGATGTTCCGGCAGATGTTCCGGCGCGACA
>JABIWM010000119.1 GCA_018701255.1 Alphaproteobacteria bacterium
CGGTTGATATCTACACCAGAAAGCGCATTTGCCAATGCCAGCCATGTTCATGTGACTCCCATGGATGCTTTTCATGAACTGACCTGCATGAATGGCATTTTTCTGGGGGCTGCTAATCCGGCTCAGCAAGCGATCTGTGCGGCGGCAAATATCACAAAACCGGATAGCATAGCCTGTGTCCGTCTGCCGGATGATTTGCCCGGCACTAGCGGTGCCGCTTTGCTTATGCTGACCGGCAAAAACAAAGACAGCTTTACCGCCAGTCATGGCACGGAATTGCTGGAACAGCTGGTCATGAAAATTGCTGTTGCGCTGGCGGCACGGCCAGCATCGGACACATAATGTCCGGCTTGGATGTATCCAGACCTGTTATTGATATATGGCTGGAATGGCTGGAACGGGAACGCCGGTCATCGCCAAAAACATGTGAGGCTTATGGCCGTGACGTTAAAGCATGGCTGGCATTTCTGGATGAACAATCATGCCCGCCTGATCAGTTTCATCGCAAACATGCCCGCGAATATCTGGGGCATCTGGCCGATCAGACCATGGCCGCCACAAGCATTGCCCGCAAATTATCATCAATCAGAAGCTATTACCGTTTTGCCATGCGCCAGCAGTTTTTTGGTGATGTTGATCTGACTCCGCTAAAATCCCCCCGGGCAAAACCGCCTCTCCCCAAAAGCATTGCCGCGCCAGATATCAAAGACATGATCCGTTCCATCCAGTCATTAGGGCAACCAGCATGGATGGAAGCCAGAGATATCGCGGTGCTGACATTAATATATGGAACTGGCTTGCGGATATCCGAAGCATTAAGCCTGACCCGCAATGATGCGCCATTTGGTGAGTGGCTCCGGATTACTGGCAAGGGCGGCAAAACCCGTGATGTGCCAGTGCTGAATATTGTTCGGGCAACCACGGATCACTGGCTGGCCCTATCGCCAGCAAGCGAGCGGGCGGATGCCCCGCTTTTTATTGCGAATAGAGGCGGGCCTTTACATGCGCGGGCGGTGCAACGGCTAGTCGAAACCCTGCGCTATCAACTGGGGCTGGAAAATCATACCACACCCCATGCTCTCCGCCATGCCTTTGCCACGCATATGCTGGCCGGTGGGGGGGATTTGCGCGCGATACAAGCCTTACTAGGCCATGCCAGCCTGACCACAACACAGCGTTACACCCATGTTGACGAAAGCGCATTAACAAACATCCACCGCGCCACACACCCCCGCGCCCATTCAGCAAAAACGCCTGCTAAAAAATAGCGTTATTAAAGCATCAATTTTTAGATATGGATGGCGCGGCCTTCGACGGCTAGGGCGGCTTCTTTTACTGCTTCGCTCAATGTTGGGTGGCCGTGACAGGTGCGGGCGATGTCTTCGGATGATGCCCCGAACGCCATTGCGATAGCGCATTCATGGATCAATGTTCCGGCATCATGGCCAATGATATGCACGCCAAGCACCTGATCGGTTTTGGCATCAGCAAGGATTTTGACAAAACCTTCGTTATGACCGGTGGCACGCGCGCGGCTATTTGCCATGAACGGAAACACGCCTTTATGGTAATCAATGCCAGCGGTTTTCAGCTGTTCTTCGGTTTTGCCCAGTGTCGCGATTTCCGGATCAGTATACACAATCCCCGGCACCAGATCATAATCCACATGTCCGCTATGACCGGCCATGATTTCTGCTGCGGCGACGCCGTCTTCTTCGGCTTTATGCGCCAGCATCGGGCCGCCTATGACATCACCAATGGCAAATATGCCTTTGATTGAGGTTTCAAAATGCGCGTCTACGGCAATGCGGCCGCGGTCATTGGTTTTGATATCCATGGCTTCCAGCCCCAGACCATCGGTATATGGCCGGCGACCAACCGCCACCAGCACCACATCAGCGGTCAGCTTTTCGGCATCACCACCATCAGCCGGCGCAATATTCAGCACAACGCCGGATTTATTGGCCTTAGCAGATGTCACCGCCGTTCCCATGCGGAATGTGATGCCCTGCTTTTCCATGATGGTTTTAAACTTACTGGCCAGATCAGCATCCATCCCCGGCAAGATACGCGGCAGATATTCCACCACCTCGACTTCTGCGCCAAGCCGCCGCCAGACGGTAGCCATTTCAAGCCCGATATATCCGCCACCAATTACAACCATGCGTTTTGGCACTTTCGCCAATGCCAGCGCACCTGTCGAAGACACAATCTGTATCTCATCAATCGGAACATCCTTGAGCGGTTGCACTTCAGACCCGGTGGCAATCAGAATCCGGTCGGCATGAAGATTTTGCTGATTGCCAGCATGATCCGTTATCGTGACGGTATTGGCGGCGGTAATCGCGCCTCTGCCTTCGATATGCGTGATTTTATTTTTCCGCATCAATAGCCGGATACCATCGGTCAGACCGGCCACAATCTGATCTTTATTTGCCATCATCTGTGCCAGATCAAGTTTTGGCTTACCAGCCGTTATCCCCAGATCAGCCAAGCCGCCAGATGCCAGTTCCGCATATTTTTCGGAACTATTGAGCAAAGCTTTTGACGGGATGCACCCCACATTCAGACAGGTTCCACCAAGCGTTGACCGCGTTTCAATGATCGTAACAGTCATCCCAAGCTGGGCGGCACGGATAGCGGCAACATAGCCCCCCGGCCCGCCACCAATAATGGCCAGATCAGTTTTTTCGGCATCGCTCATAACGGTCACATATCCTTATCTGGTTATAGTCCGATTAACAGACGTTTCGGGTCTTCGATGGATTGCTTGACGCGCACCAAGAATGATACTGCCTCACGCCCGTCAATGATGCGGTGATCATAGGAAAGCGCCAGATACATCATCGGTTTAATGACAATGCTGTCACCATCCTTGCCAGACACAACCACCGGCCGTTTCTGGATATTATGCATGCCCAGAATGCCGCTTTGAGGTGGGTTCAGAATGGGCGTTGATAGCATTGAGCCATAAATACCGCCATTTGATATGGTGAATGTGCCGTTAGACATATCCGCCATGCTCAACTGGCCTTGCCGGGCTTTTTCACCAAAGCTGTTGATGGTGGCTTCGGTTTCGGCAAAACTCATCTGATCGGCATCTTTCAATACCGGAACGACCAATCCTTGCGGCGTGCCAACGGCAACCCCAACATTATAATAATTCTTATAAATGATGTCTGTCCCGTGGATTTCTGCATTAACCGCAGGATAGTCTTTCAATGCTTCAATCACCGCATGAACAAAAAAGCTCATAAAGCCAAGCTTCACGCCGTGGCGTTTTTCAAAACTATCCTTATATTCGGCGCGGATTGCCATCACCGCGCTCATATCCACTTCGTTAAAGGTGGTGAGCATGGCGGCAGAATTCTGGGCATCTTTGAGCCGGCGGGCAATCACCTGCCGCAAGCGTGACATAGGCACGCGTTCTTCGCGCGGCTGATCCGTTCGTGGCGCTAAAGCGGCCGGAGCCGAAGCCGGAGCGGTTACTGGTGCGGCTACTGGTGCGGTAACTGCCGGAGATGGTGTTTCCATTGCTGAAAGCACATCACCCTTGGTCAGCCGCCCGTCTTTTCCTGTCCCTGCGATAGCGTTCGGATCAAGATTATTTTCATCAACTAGCCGCCGCACGGCTGGTGATAATGGGGCTTCGGATGCCGCTACTGGAGCAGCGGCCACTGCCGGTTTTTCAGCCTGTTTTTCGGCTGGTTTTTCGGCTGGCTTATCCGCCGCCGCGCCTTCTTCGATAATCGCAAGCACGGCATTAGCCCCAACCGTTTCCCCTTCGCTAACAGACAGGCTGATCACCTTGCCATCAACTGGTGATGGGACATCAAGCGTGACTTTGTCGGTTTCCAGCTCAACCAGATTTTCATCTTTGCCAATATGATCGCCAACTGCTTTTGTCCAGCGGGCAACCGTGGCTTCAGTGACTGATTCGCCAAGTGGGGGAACCTTGATTTCCATGCTCATGGATACGCCTTTCTGATTGCTAATCCTAATCGTTACTCTGCCACAAACCGAACGCCTTCGGCATTCAGATCAAGCGCGTCATTAACCAGTTTCTGTTGTTCTTTTAAATGTCTGGACAAACTGCCTGTTGCTGGTGAGGCCGCGGCGTTCCGTCCAACATAAATTGGCCGTGTATGTTTACTGGTGCCCATAGATACCAGTAATTTTTCCAGTCTTGGGTCGATATAATCCCATGATCCCATATTCATGGGTTCTTCCTGACACCAGACAATCTGTGCATCTGGCGCGGCTTCAAACACGCGCTTTAGCGGCCCTTTCGGGAACGGATAAAGCTGTTCCACACGAACAATGGCAACATCCGTGATGCCGCGTTTTTGTCTTTCGTCAATCAAATCATAATAGACTTTGCCTGAACATAGCACGATGCGCTTAGGTGATGGTGAGATACTGGCATCAGATTCTTCGATGACCCGGTGAAAGGATGAGCCTTCTAGAAAATCATCTATTTTTGATACACATGCCTTATGCCGCAACAGCGATTTTGGGGTCATAATAATAAGCGGCTTGCGGAAATCACGCCGCATCTGCCGTCTTAACACATGGAAATAATTAGCCGGAGTCGAACAGTTAACCACCTGCATATTATCTTCGGCACAAAGCTGAAGATACCGTTCCAGCCGTGCGGATGAATGTTCCGGCCCCTGTCCTTCGTGACCATGTGGAAGCAACATGACCAAGCCACTCATACGGAGCCATTTTGCCTCACCCGATGAAATGAACTGATCAACAATCACCTGCGCGCCATTGGCAAAATCGCCAAATTGCGCTTCCCACATCACCAACGCTTTGGGTTCTGCCTGACTAAAGCCATAATCAAAACCAAGGACTGAGGCTTCTGATAGTGGCGAATCAATCACTTCAAAAGTGGATTGATCAGGCGAAATATGATGAAGCGGGGTGTAGCGCTCATTCGTTTCCTGATCAACAAATACCGCGTGCCGTTGTGAAAACGTCCCCCGACACGAATCCTGCCCCGACAGCCGGACAATATTACCCTCAACCAGAAGCGTGCCAAAAGCCAGATGTTCAGCGGTTGACCAGTCAATATTTTCCCCTGACGCAATGGCTGTCTTGCGTCCCTCAATCACCCGCTTCAATTTGGAATTAATGGTCAAACCATCGGGGATTGTTGTCATTGCTCTGGCTACATTATCAATAACATCCTTACTGACTGAGGTTGCGCCACGGCGATCATCACCATGGGCGGCGCGCAAACCTGCCCATTTGCCTTCCAGCCAGTCAGCTTTGTTTGGCTTATAGCTTGTGCCTGCCTCAAACTCGGCTTCCAGATGCGCCCAGTGATCATCCACAATTTGCTGTGTTTCTTCGGCGCTCATCACGCCTTCAGCGGCCAGTTGATCCGCGTACATTTTCCGCACCGATGGATGGGCGGCAATTTTCTGGTACATTTTTGGCTGAGTGAACATCGGCTCATCACCCTCATTATGCCCAAAACGGCGATAGCAGATCATATCAATGACAACATCGGTTTTAAATTTCTGGCGGAATTCTGTTGCAATACGCGCCACATGAACCACCGCCTCAACATCATCCGAATTGACATGAAAAATAGGTGACATCACCATCTTTGCCACATCAGTCGGGTATGGGGATGACCGCGAATAAGCCGGATCAGTAGTAAAACCAATCTGGTTATTAACAATAATATGCATGGTGCCGCCAGTGCGATAACCGCGCAATGCCGAAAACGCAAAGGTTTCTGAAACAATGCCCTGACCAGCAAAAGCCGCGTCACCATGAATCAAAAGCCCCATGACCTTTGTGCCATCGGTATCCTGCCGCTGTTTCTGCTTTGCTCTGGTACGTCCGACTACCACCGGGTTAACAATCTCAAGATGGGATGGATTGGCATTAAGCGTCAAATGCACCTCATTATCATCAAATCCACGATCCGAAGATGCGCCCATATGGTATTTTACATCACCTGACCCGCCCACGTCTTCGGGATGTGCCGGATTGCCCAGAAATTCGGAAATAATAGCGCGAAAAGGCTTGCTCAATACATTGTGTAGAACATTAAGCCGCCCCCGATGCGACATTCCTATCACGACTTCTTTCAAATCCAGTTGAGTGCCGCGTTTCAGTATCTGTTCCAGTGCCGGAACAATAGCCTCCGCCCCGTCCATACCAAATCGCTTGGTGCCAACATATTTTTTATGAAGAAACTGTTCAAAATTTTCAGCCGATACCAGACGTTCATAAATGGTTTTCTTGCCAAGACTGGTAAACTCTGTGTGATTACGGATAGCTTCCATGCGTTCCTGAATCCAGGATTTCTGTTCCGGATTCTGAATATGCATAAACTCAACACCAATGGTGCCACAATAGGTTTCTCTGACGATATCCAGAATCTGCCGCAGGGTGGCGACTTCCAGTCCCAGCACATAATTGATGAAAATCGGCCGATCCATATCGGCATCCGTGAAGCCGTATGTTTCCGGATCAAGTTCAGGATGATATGTTTTTTCTACCAGATTAAGCGGATCAAGCGAGGCTTGCAGATGGCCGCGAATACGGAAAGCACGGATCAGCATAATCGCCTTAATCGAATCCATGGTGGCGGCACGAATATCGACTGAGCTTGTTACCGCTGATGGATGGCCGCTGTCTTCATCGGTCTGGCTGGCAACGTTAATAACCGCGCTACCATTTAGCCCCCATGACGGGCGGCGTTCGGCGGCATCGGTTGTTTTTTCCTGTGCGGTTTCTGTTGCCAGATGATCAAGCTGTTCAAACCAGCGTGACCATTCCTGATCAACCGATAGTGGATTCTGTCGCCATTTCTGTTGAAGCTGTGCAATATATATGGCGTTTGCACCTGAAAGAAACTCTTGCTCCTGATTGGATTCCTGACTTGGGTCCACCATGGGGGTACCTCTATCGTGTCTATCGTTAAAACATCATCACATAAAAAAGCTATTTATTGGCCCGTACATTTTCAACCACTTCAACCAGCGAACGAACCGCGGCTACTGAGTGATCAAACATGTCTTTTTCGTCTGCATTAAGGGCAATTTCAACAATTCGCTCCACTCCGCCAGCACCCAGCACAACTGGCACGCCAACATAAAGCCCGTCTAACCCATACGCGCCATCAACATAGGCGGCGCATGGCAGAACACGTTTTTTATCTTTGAGATAAGCCTCAGCCATATCAATAGCTGATGAGGCTGGCGCGTAAAAAGCAGAACCCGTTTTCAGAAGCCCGACGATTTCAGCACCACCATCACGCGTGCGCTGAACAATCTGGTCAATCTTTTCCTGTGTGCTCCATCCCATGGCAACCAGATCAGGAACCGGAATTCCGGCAACCGTGGAATACCGTACCAACGGCACCATGCTGTCACCATGCCCGCCAAGAACAAAAGCATTCACGTCTTCGACCGAAACGCCGAATTCTTCTGCAAGGAAATAACAGAAACGGGCGCTATCCAGAACGCCGGCCATACCAACCACTTTTTCAGCTGGCAATCCGGATGCCTGTTGCAGAACGCCAACCATGGCATCCAGCGGATTCGTGATACATATGACAAAAGCATCCGGGCAATGCGCCTTAATGCCGGCGCCAACCTGTTCCATCACGCCTGTGTTAATGCCAACCAGATCATCCCGGCTCATCCCCGGCTTGCGGGCAACGCCTGCGGTAACAATGACCACATCAGCACCAGCAAGATCAGCATAGTCCTGCGTGCCAGTAATATTTGCATTAAAGCCTTCGACTGGGCTGGCTTCGATAAGATCAAGAGCCTTCCCTTGCGGGATGCCTTCCATGATATCGAATAAAACGATATCGCCCAGCTCTTTCATCCCTGCCAGTAGCGCCAATGTGCCGCCAATATTACCTGCGCCAATAAGACCAATCTTATGCCTAGCCATTAAATCCCCCTCATACGATCCTTATGTAAATAGCCGTGTTCTGACATAACTATATACACCATCGCGATATTTGAAAAACCAGCGCAGATTGCCCACGCCGCCAATGCCTAACCATAGTCAATCATCATAGGATACGCAACAAAAACAGAACATCTTTTGTAACATAAACCATTGATCGGATAAGCAGCTATGACAGGTGCCTCAACCGGGTCATTTCGCCTAGCCGTGATACGGTACGCGGAAACTCCGCTTGCCATTGATTGCCTGTATATATCTGATCAATATCACATACAGCAGACGCAATCAGAAACCGCTTGCGATCATAAAAAGCATCAACCAGCCAGATAAACCGTCTGGCTTCGTTCTGAAGCGCATCGGATAGGTGCGGAATATGACTGATCAATAATCCGGCAAAGCGTTCTGCCAGCACCAGATAATCTGCCGCCGCTAACGGAACGCCGCATATGGCATCAAAATCAATCATCCCCACACCATTTGCCGCCGCCGGAATAGTCACCTCACGACCAGAAATCATGACCGTAACCGGTTGTCGTTCCACCCCGCCGGTAAGCTGATCCAGCACCGCCGCCATCGCATCATCAGACTTATCATCCAGCGGATAATACCACCCCGGAACACCATCCAGCACCCGCTGACGCCAATCGGTATCTCCGCCCATTTCCACCACATCGTTATATTCTTTCAATGCCGCAATAAATGGCAGAAACCGCTCGCGTTGCAGGCCATCAAGATAAAGATTATCCGGATGCCTGTTTGATGTTACCACCAACACTCCGCCACGCCGCATATAGCCATCCATCACACGGGCAATAATCATGGCATCGGCGATATCCCGCACTTCCATTTCATCAAAACAGATCACAGCCGCGCCTTTGGTCAATTGTTCCATGACCGATGCCGTAGGGTCAGCGTTGCCCATTTCCCGTTCTTTATGGACGATAGCATGTACCGCTGTCATAAAATCATGAAAGTGAAACCGGCAGACATGTATGTCATGTTCCCGATTAGCCATTTGTACAAACATATCCATAAGCATGGATTTGCCGCGCCCGACCCCGCCCCACAGATATAGCCCTTTTACTGGCAATTTTTTTCGGCCAAACCCGAAAAATCCAGCCGGTTTTTTTATTGTTAATGCATGGATCAGCATATCCAGCCGGATGGCGATATCACGTTGCGCCATATCCACGGTCAGATGGCCAGATGAAATCTGGTGATCAAGATAATTAGCCAAAGTGTTAGCCAGATGTTTAGACGAGCCTGTTGCAGTCATAATAATAGTATTAAATCACCCCTTAGTTTTTGACAATCATTCCAATCTGTTTATTAATCACATTTGTTTTTTAGATAATCATCATGCAAATACAGAAAAATGAATTGCGTTAACTTTTTGTTAACTTATGTCTGATAGAGTTTATGAATTGTTACTTTTATCCAGAAGTTATTTTATCCAGAATTGAGTGAATTAAATGGAAACCCTATCAAAACAGCTATCCAAAAAACAACACCCTTATCATCAGGACAGTGTTAGCCATATCAGCATGAATATGATTGAACGGCTTTGCTTCCGTATGGGGCTATTATCCCGCGATACTTTACAGAATGATATGGTCAATCGCATCAAAAGCATTAAGCTCCCACTGACGCTGGTCACGCCTATTTCCGGCAAACCTGTGCTGGTTAAATCCAGTGATTTGCATCCGGCGATGGCATTGAGCCTGCTCACTGGATGGATTGAACATCCCCTGTATATTTTGGCTAGCCGGCTGATAAAACCATATGATTCGGTTCTGGAATTGGGTGGAAGCCAGTTGCATTATGCCTTTCACACAGCGTTGAAAAATAATCCGGTTAGCTATCATTATTCGGGTGACAAAGATCATACTGATCTATCATATATCCATAAAATTGCTGATCTCAATCACTTACAATTCCGCATAGTATCGCAAGAGGATGGCACACCAGAAGACAGCTTTGATCTAATCAGCATCAGACCATATACGGTGATATTGATCAACCAGAGCGATATGGCTGTCCGGCTGGCGAATACATTAATTCCGCTGGCGTTGCGGCATCTGATCATAAATACCGCTGACATGACCGCGGATGCCCGGCAAGACATGCTTAACCGTTTTTCGGTTCAGCATTTTTCAAAGCAATCACATAGCGGTGATGCTATCCATTTGATGCGTGGCAGAAAATCATAAAAGCCATTAGCAAATCGCCATTGGTAAATCGCCATTGGCAAATCGCTGGTGGTAAATTGCCAGCGGCTTCGCAAAAGATTAATGACGTTCTAGCTGTAACTTTTTGATATTGGCAATGGCTTTGCCCGGATTTAATCCTTTAGGGCATGTCTTGGTGCAGTTCATAATGGTATGACAGCGATAAAGCCGGAACGGGTCTTCTAGCGCGTCCAGACGTTCGCCTGTGCTTTCATCACGGCTATCGGCAATCCAGCGATAGGCTTGCAGAAGAACCGCCGGCCCCAGATATTTATCACCATTCCACCAATAGCTAGGACATGCTGTCGAACAGCTGAAACACAGGACACATTCCCACATTCCGTCCAGCTCTTCGCGTTCTTTGGGGGTTTGTAGTCTTTCGCCATTTTCAGGCGCGGGCGTGTCTGTTTTCAGCCATGGTTCAATCGATTGCAACTGAGCATAAGCATGGCTGAGATCAGGCACTAAATCCTTGATGACCGGCATATGCGGCAATGGCGTAATGGTTACATCGCCTTTGACTTCATCAATAGGCTTCAAACAGGCCAGCGTATTCGTGCCGTCTACATTCATTGAACATGATCCGCAAATCCCCTCACGGCATGACCGCCGGAAAGTCACTGTCTGATCCTGCTCGCCCTTGATCTTGATCAGCGCGTCAAGAACCATGGGCCCGCATTCATCCAGATCAATGGTATAGCTATCCATCCGCGGATTATCTTCGTCATCCGGTGACCAGCGATAAATGTTAAAGGTTTTTGTCCGCTCCGCGCCTTCGGGCGAAGGATGTATTTTACCTTTTTGAACCTTGGAATGTTTTGGCAACGTAAACTCAGCCATGAGAAGAATCCTTACTGATTAGTAGACACGGGCAACAGGTGGAATGCTTTCCACCTCATTCGTTAGGGTATTCAGAATAACCGACCGGTAATCAATGCGGGATTTGTTATTTTCATCCAGCCACATGACCGTATGTTTCATCCAGTCCTTATCATCACGATCAGGGAAATCTTCATGGGCATGCGCCCCACGGGATTCGGTTCTGTGTTCGGCCGAACGCATCGTAACTAGCGCTTGGCTCATCAGGTTATCAAGCTCAAGGGCTTCGATCAGGTCTGTGTTCCAGATCAGTGATTGGTCCTGAACGCCAATATCCTGCATACCTGCAGATACGTTATCCATTTTTTCCACGCCCTCGGTCAGCGACTGGCTCGACCGGAACACCGCCGCATGACGCTGCATAGCATGTTGCATCTGAAGCCGGACTTCTGCTGTTGTGCTTTTGCCTTTGGCCTGACGGATATGGTCAAGCCGCTGAAGCGCTTTTTCGGTGGCCTTAGCCGGAATAGGTGCATGTGTTGCCCCTGCCTGCACGGTTTCGGCCGCCCGATAAGCCGCCGCCCGTCCAAACACGACAATGTCCAGCAACGAATTGGTGCCAAGCCGGTTTGCGCCGTGAACAGACACACATGCCGCCTCACCAATGGCCATCAATCCGGGAACAACCGCGTTCTGATCCGATTTGTTCGGTGATAACACCTCACCATGATAATTGGTCGGGATGCCGCCCATATTATAGTGCACGGTCGGCAGAACCGGTATCGGTTGCTGGGTGATATCCACTCCACAGAAAATCCGCGCGGTTTCGGTAATCCCCGGCAGGCGTTCATGCAATGTGGCAGGATCAACATGTTCCAGATGCAGCAGAATATGATCTTTATTCGGGCCGACCCCACGGCCTTCGTTAATTTCAACTGTCATGGCACGGCTCACCACATCGCGGCTAGCCAAATCTTTGCTGGTCGGGGCATAGCGTTCCATAAATCGCTCGCCTTCGGAATTGGTCATATACCCGCCTTCGCCGCGTGCGCCTTCGGTGATCAGAACACCCGCGCCGTAAACGCCGGTTGGGTGGAACTGAACAAACTCCATATCCTGAAGCGGAAGTCCGGCGCGTAAAGCCATAGCATTACCATCACCGGTGCAGGTATGTGCCGATGTGCATGAAAAATAGACACGGCCATAACCGCCGGTAGCCAGCACCACACGATGTGCATTAAACCGGTGAAGCGTGCCGTCATCCAGTTTCAATGCCAGCATACCACGGCACACGCCATCATCATCCATCAACAGATCAAGCGCATAATATTCAATAAAAAACTCAGCGTCATGTTTCAGACATTGCTGATAAAGCGTATGCAGAATGGCATGGCCGGTTCTGTCTGCCGCCGCGCATGCACGTCTGGCCTGTGATTTTCCGTAATCAACGGTATGGCCACCAAATGGTCGCTGAAAAATCTTGCCCGAATCGGTACGCGAAAACGGCACACCATAATGTTCAAGCTCAATCACCGATGGAATGGCATTCCGGCACATATATTCGATAGCATCCTGATCACCCAGCCAGTCCGATCCTTTGACCGTATCATACATATGATAACGCCAGTTATCGCCCTGCCCCATATTATCCAGCGCGGCACCAATGCCGCCTTGCGCCGCTACCGTATGGCTGCGTGTCGGGAATACTTTGGTAACGCAAGCGGTTTTCAAACCGGATGTCACCATACCAAGCGTGGCTCTAAGCCCGGCACCGCCAGCACCAACAACAACAACGTCAAAATAGTGATCTGTAATTTCGTAGGAAGGCATATCAGACTCCGTCAGCCAAGGCGATAAGTAAAATACTGTATATGGACATAACCGCAAATGCCGTCATGATCATCTTTGTGAATGCTAATGAAAGAATTCGTCTTGTCTTAGTTGATATGTAGTCTTCGATCACAACTTGCAACCCCAAGCTTGCATGATAAAAGCCAACAGCAAGCAAAAGTATCATGGCGACACTGTTAAATGGCTGTCTAATCCATGATCTGGCCGTATCCAGATCAGCATCGGCAATCAGAATAAAGCTGATCAGACAGTATAAAACCAGCGGCAACATACCCATAGCGGTTAATCGTTGCACCCACCAATGTGACACACCTGACCGCGATGACCCAAGCCCTTTTGCCCGCCCTAGTGGTGAGCGTAATGATTGTGGTGCTGATGTATTTTTGCTCATCATATGCTCCTGAAGATATTCATCTAGGCCAGAAAAAGAATGGCAATGCCGGCCAGTGCAGACAAAGCCGTGAAGCCGATAACAATATAGCCACCGCGATAAACGCCATCCAGTGACAACCCAATGCCGAAATCCCAGAACAGATGCCTGATCCCGTTCGCCATATGATAGCTAACCGCAACGTAAAACCCCAACAGAGCCAGACGGCCAAGAACATGTTCGGCTATCCCCTGCACCATCTGGTAATAATCGCCGCCATAGGCAAGAGCAACCAGCCACCAGACAAGAAAAATAGAGCCGGATGCCAGCGCAACCCCGGAAAGCCGGTGCGTTATCGACATCATGGATGTCAATTGCGGACGATAAATCATCAGATGCGGCGATAATGGTCTTTTCTGTGTCATAATGCCTCTCATTGATTATTCTGAACTAAACCCAGTCAAAATGCCTATGGCTTGCCAAAACGGGTGAAATGCTTGAGTGTTGAGATTGTGTTTATCATAATACCTTATGTGGTCAGGCGTCAATAAACCTGCCGTACTAAAACGTCGCATTCCATTTTTGGAAAACCTGAATACAAATCTAATCGCATATCTGTCCAGCATCATGTTGAGGTTAATGAAAACTATTTTATCCATTCAGTCACAAGTAAGCTTCGGTGCCGTAGGCAACACATTGGCAACCATGGTCGCCGGTGTGATGAATAGTGATATTGCCACCATCAATACAATCAGCCTGATTGCCCATCCGGGATATGGTATTCGCGCTGGCGGGGCAACAAATGATGATGACATGGCGGCTATGCTGGACGCGATATCTGCGCTTGATCTGTGGGATCACATCGGCATGGTAACAACCGGATACATGGCCAGAGCCGAACAGGTCAGATTAACTCGTGATGCCATAGATGCCGGTAAAGCCATCACGCCGCTATCGGTGCTGATTGATCCGGCATTTGGTGATCATGGCCGGCATTATAATGATACCAGCATTGCCCATGCCATTCGTGATCAATTGCTTCCGGTTGCCGATCTTATTACCCCGAACCGGTTTGAAGCCAGTTTCCTTAGCGATATTGATATCACCGATGCCGCGTCAGCAACCGCCGCCGGTCAGGCGTTGCTAGCGGATTATCCACAAATGTCTGCTGTGATTATCACCGGCATTGTTCAGGATAAGTCTTGTACGGATATATTGATCCAGTCTGATCATATCCGGCAACACAACGCCCCACGGCTTGCCCATAATGCAAACGGGTTTGCCGGTGGCGGTGATTTATTTGCATCACTGCTGTCTGGATACCACATGCAAGGCCATGATATGGACGTGGCTTTTGCTAAAACCGCTGATCAGACTGCGCGCATCTTGAGCCATCTGGATAAACAGAAAAAACGCGATATTACCCGTCAGGCTATTGCGGCATGTCTTGAAACAATCTGATGCAAAGCACCGGAATTAAAGCCCGCGCCGCACACATTCTTCTGCTATTTGAACAGAATTAAGTGCCGCGCCTTTGCGCAAATTATCGGACACACACCAGAACACCAGCCCATGATCAACCGTTTTATCGCGGCGCAAGCGTGAGATATAAACAGCGTCTTCGCCGGCGGCTTCTTTCGGCGTAACGTACCCTTCGTCAACCCGATGATCAATGACTGCCACGCCCTCGGCTTCACGCAGAATATCTCTGGCGGCATCTTCATCAAGTGGTTTTTCGCATTCAATAAACACCGCTTCGCTATGACCGATGAAAACCGGAACACGAACACAATGGGCAACTACCTCTATGGCCGGATCAAGAATCTTTTTGGTCTCGACCTCCATCTTCCATTCTTCTTTGGTGAAGCCGTCATCCATAAACATATCAATATGCGGGATCACGTTGAACGCAATTTCCTTGGTAAAGTTTTGCGGTTTTTTGAAGTCATTAACGTAAACGCCGCGTGTCTGTTCAAACAGCTCATCCATAGCCGGACTGCCGGCACCGGACACCGCCTGATATGTTGACACAACAACCCGCTTGATCCTGTAGGCTTCATGAAGCGGCTTCAGCGCAACCACCAGCTGAGCCGTGGAACAGTTAGGATTGGCAATAATGTTGCGGCGATCCTGATCCTTGAAATACGACTCAAGCACATGACCATTTACCTCAGGCACAATCAACGGTACGTCTTCATCCATCCGGAAAGCGGATGAATTATCAATGACAACACACCCGGCGGCACCCGCCTTGGGGCCTAGTTGTTTGGCCAGCTCTGATCCGGCAGAAAACAGCGCAATGTCAGCATTGGCAAAATCGAACTTATCAACAGA
>JABIWM010000120.1 GCA_018701255.1 Alphaproteobacteria bacterium
AGGCCATCATAAAGCGCGGCAAGCTCATATCCTTATCGGCTTGGGTCAAATCAGCCATGGCAGATTGAATTTGCCTTGGGATATCAAACGGCATTTCTCTTTCTGCGCCGTCTTCTTCGTATCGCTTGCCTAGACGGGGTTCTAGTTTCGCGGCAGAGGTATACCAGAATACGTCCGATTGTCTGGGATCATTCAAGTCCACATCAAGCGCCCAGCCATAATCACGGGTGATCCAGTTGATCATATCCGCAACGGCACAGGAATTGGCCGCCACTGGCCGTTCTAGCGCGGACATATCCGAACATAAATCATCAATATCTGCCCCAAATGGTTCCATGATAATGGAATACAGCATTTCTTGTGTTTCCATGGAAAGCGTATCTTGCGCCCATGCGCATATGGCCGCCAGCGGTTGGGTTTGTTGCCAGTTTTGCGGCTGATCCAGCCATGCAATCACATTCTGCCATTCGGTTTCCAGCTGAGTGATGCGATCCATTTGAACGGTATCAGCCACACGCCATTCTGCAATATAGGCCATGCCGCGTGTCGCCAATGCCCGGATTTGCTGGACGGCGTTATCCGGAATATCGGTTTTTGATGTGATTATTGCAATGGCTTGTTCGCGTACCGCAATCCAGTTGCTCAACAGGGCAGGGTGATTGACCAGAAACGGCGCCATGCCTAATCCGGTGGAATTGCCAACGCCCATATGCCGCGCCAGTTGCCGCGCCAGAGGAACGGCGTTATTGCCGCCCCTGATCTGTGCCATATGTTCAATCCATTTTAATGAAAACGAACGGATCAGATATACGCTCAGCATTTCTGCCTGAAATGGTTCCATCATGCCGTCACGATTGGCAATCCGTTTCCGGTCGGCAATGCCGAACTTACCGTTGCCATAAACCGCCGTGGTGCGCATGACATAGCCCACATCATTGATCATCTTGGCATCAGGCTGTTTACCACTGGCCAGCGCGTCCACCACATGATTGAACAAACGCATGGATTTATTTGCCCGACTCAAAGATAGCTGTTCTGGCATCTGCCGGCCGGCTTCTTGCACGGGAACGGTCTGTTCCATCTGTTTGATCTGGATCAGACTAGGTTCGCCATCAAATAACGTAAAGGTAGCATCCCATGCTTCGGCAATTACCCTATCGCTTCGCATATCATCATCAATATGGTGGCAAAACGCGACCAGCGAATAAGTATGATGCGGGGTTTTTGCCCGAATAACCGCATAACCAAAGCCGTTTTCATCCAGTTCAAACCGGGGGAAATCAACCTGCCACAGTTCTTGTTGCATCCGGCGCGTTAATTGCCGCGAAAACGATAGCCGCATAGGATGGAATGAACCCATCCGTTCCAGCCGCATGACATGTTCTGGCGGCCGCATAGCGCTTGCGTCCGGATGTATATATGACCGTTTTTCCATGTTCAACAACTCTCTGGTCTGGAGTGGTAATCTGCTCGGCCTTGAACTTGATATTTAAGTTATGGGTATTCTACGTTTAAATACATATTGATTATTTATCGTCAATTAGGCGCCTGTAAAGGATTTTTCATAAAATTGAAGCCAGTTTTCGCCAAGTATTTTCTTAATATCCTGCTCGGAAAAACCAAATTGGCTTAATCCATCGGCTATTTGATGCCAATCCCGATTATCCCGAAACCAGTCGGGCATAGGCGGGAAGCCAGCCTGACTAGCAGAGCCTTCGCCATAATCAATGGTTTTTGTCCAGCGGCCAACCCGCATCCATTCCACGATGCTATCGGGCTGATCCTGACATAAATCTGTCCCCATCCCGATATGATCAACCCCCATCAGATCAGCGGTTCTGGCAATCATCGTGCAAAACGTTTCAAGCGTGCATGCACTGCCATCTTTCAAGTGATGGGGATAAAGCGAAAACCCAAGCATGCCGCCGCTTTCCGCCAATGCTTTTAAAACGGTGTCTGATTTATTGCGCCGTGCGCTATGCCAGAATGCCGGATTAGCGTGACTGATCACAATCGGCCGGTCAGAATAGGATATGGCCTCAAGCGTGGAATGTTCAGCGGAATGGGACATATCAACGACCAGCCCGACGCGGTTCATTTCCCGCACGACTTCTTTGCCCATGCGGGTTAGTCCGGTATCGTTATCTTCGTAACATCCGGTAGCTAGCAGGGATTGATTGTTATAGGTCAGCTGCATAAACCTAACGCCAAGCCGGTGCAATACTTCAACTAATCCGATATCATCTTCGATAGGAGAAGGGTTCTGAAGCCCGAAAATAACCGCCGTTTTGCCAGCCGCTTTCGCATCACGAACATCTTGAGCGGTAAAGGCCTGAACAATCCGGTCGGGGTAATCTTCAAACCAGCGATTCCATGCCTCAATATTCATCACGGTTTCACGAAA
>JABIWM010000015.1 GCA_018701255.1 Alphaproteobacteria bacterium
AATCCACGCAAATGATTGAAGCGGTCATCATGGATAAGGCGGCGGCAGGATTGCCGGTGTTGTGGGTGACACATAATTTAGCGCAATTGCGGCGGTTGGTACGGCAAGTGATATTTATGCAAAAGGGTGAGATAATGGCCAATCAGGATATAGACCAATTTTTCCACGCGCCAGCATGTTCGGATGCGGCGGAATATCTGGCTTATGAACGGATTTGATAGTACGGATTTGATAGATCAATTAGCTGACGTTGTCGATATCATCGTCGTTCAGATGTCCGGGCACAATGGTAATCGGAACACGGCATTGTGAAACGCCGCGAGTGGTCAGAAAATTAATCAAAGGCCCTGTGTTTTCATCATGCGTATTAGCACCAAGTACTAAGATGGAAATTTCCGGATCACTGTTGATCAGATCAATAACTTCGGTTTTGGGATCGCCTTCGCGCAGGTGGACAATAGGATATTCACCAGTTAATTCATGCACCCATTCGCTATTGGCCCGAAGCAGTTTTTCGGCTTCTTCTCTGGCTTCTTCTACCATGAGTTTGCCAACACCAATCCAGTGCTGGAATTCAGCCTGACCTATGCAGCGCAATAAGGCCACGCGACCATTGACAGAAATCGCGCGTTTACAGGCAAAATAAAGCGCCTGATGCAGCTCATCGCTATCATCAACAACAACAAGAAAAACGCGGCGTTTTACTGTTTCTTTCTGGTTTTTAGATGTTTTGCGTGCAGTCATAACTACCCTCTAAATACTCTGGCGGCACCCCAGCCCATGAATACGGCAAACAGAATAGCAAGGATACCATAGGCAGGCGAATAATTATGTGCGAATTCGAAAATATCAGCACTTAAACCGGATTTTCGTACAACAATGACGGATTTGGTTTCGGTGACTAACTCGCCAGACCGAAAATGCAGAATCCGGACGTTATAATTGCCGGGCAGCACATTGGCAGGCAAAGAAATATCTGATCGAAACAGAACATTCTTTCTGACCAAGACATCATTGTTTTCGTTCCAGAGATTGGCTTTCTGCATGTTCCGGATCAGCGCGGTTTTCCAGTCAGCAAGCTCACCTTCTGTAATCTGGCTTCCTTCTGCCAGTGTAAAGGGCAGATGCTGCAAACCTAATTGCAGGTTTTCCAGTATGCGGGTGGATGCAATGACGTTTAATGGACGGGTAGACGATATTTGATAAAAACTGGGGGTATTGGTCAGCGTTGCTGATTCGGTATTGATCCAGATGCCGCTAACGCGTGACTTGAGCCGGATCGCAATATCCTTGGGCGGGCCTTCGACAATAATGACAACATCATCGCCAATATCTCTATCTATGGTTCCAAATAATAATAAGCTGGCACCATTGAAATCTGTTGATATCTGAACTTCTTTTTCGTTCAGATCAGCCACCAATACGCTAGATGCCACGGCCTGACTGGATAAAATAGCTGGCCATATTAACGCGCATATCACCGCGGTTAGCATCGTGTAAACACGGCGGATATAAAGGGTCAGTAAATGACTGGTTAAACATAAAGACTGCACCCGCATCACCGCAAAATCTCCAGCGAGAAAAAGTCTTCGGGGGTGATAATCACGTCAGTAACCAGTTTCAAACATACGGCCAGAACAATCAGCGCCAGCAATCCGCGCAATTGTTCCCCCCGTAACAAAGCGCCAATGCGCGTGCCGAACTGGGCGCCAATCACCCCGCCAATAAGCAACAGTCCAGCCAGCACCACATCAACTGTCTGGGTTTGTACAGATTGCAGAAACGTGACGTTAGCCGTGACAAAAATAATCTGGAATAGTGACGTTCCAACAACAACCGATGTTGGCATGCCTAGCAGATAAATCATGGCCGGAACCATGATAAAGCCGCCACCAACGCCCATAATAGCCGATAGAACACCAACAACCGCACCAACCATGAAAGGCAGTAATGCGCTGATATATAGTTTGGATTTCCGGAACCGCATCTTAAACGGTAAACCATGTAGCCAATTATGCTGGTGCAGGCGGCGGCGTTTTGCGCCGGGGCGACGCGCACGCATAATAGTCCGCATGCTTTCAAACAGCATTAGCGTTCCGATAATACCCAGAAAGAAAATAAAGCTCAGCTTAATAGCCAGATCAATCTGGCCTAATTCGCGCAAAGCCGCAAAAATAGATACGCCAAGGGTGGAACCAACGATACCGCCAGCCAGCAGGATAGACCCCATTTTGACGTCCACATTACCACGCCGCCAATGCGCCAGCACGCCAGATACCGATGCGGCAACAATTTGATTGGCTTCGGTTCCAACAGCAACAGCCGCAGGCACGCCTAAAAAGATAAGCAATGGCGTCATAAGGAAGCCGCCGCCAACACCGAAAATTCCGGACAGCAAACCAACCATTCCACCCAACCCAAGAATGAGAAAGATGTTGATTGAGATTTCGGCAATTGGAAGATAAATGTACATCAGCGTTCTTTAATATTATAGCCATTAATATATCAAAAAAACATGATAGATCAATGTTTAAATACGAACATAGAACAACGGTCATTCACCTGGAAAAGTGTAATAAGTTTTAGGCAAGCAACCGCAACTCAATTCATCAAAGCCGATAGATATTATTTGGCTTTCATTGATTTGAGCATGGGATCATTTTTATATTTTTCCGACAGAACAGAAATAATATCCCGAACGGTTTCGTCATGGATGGAATAAAAAACCGTTTGTGAATCCCTGCGGGTTTTTACAATCTTGGCACGGCGCAATCGCCCCAGATGTTGCGACAGTGACGACTGGCTCAATGATTTGACATATTGTTCCAGCTCTTTCACCGAATGTTCTTCGCCATCCATCAGGTGACTGAGGATTTTCAGGCGCTGGCTATTGCTCATGGCTTTGAGTATGGTGGTGGCGCGGCTACGCTTATCATCAGATGACTTGCCAGTGCCGGTTGCACCAGTTCGACTTATGGTTCGGGGGGTTGAGGCAGTGTTGCGTTTCGAGGATTTTGGCCACATTTGATTTGCTCCAGTTCCATGTGTAAAATAAATGGGTGTAAAATAAAGCGGTGTAAAATAAGTCGCATGATGTTTTTCTAATTCATGCAAAACACATGTTAACGGACAGGTATTAACAAA
>JABIWM010000121.1 GCA_018701255.1 Alphaproteobacteria bacterium
TATGACATGTCCTAGCACCATTTCAGACAATTCATTTGGATATGCTGATGTTTCTGACAGCCAGTCTTTGAAGGCTGAGCGCATGCCATGGGGAGTAGCATCAATACCTAAGCGCTTCTGAAGGGCTAAACGAAGCGTATTGTTCGATAGCGGCTTCTCACTAAGAGGTGATGGGAAGAGCAGGCCATTATCACGCTTAAGAAGCGCAGCCTCTTCAAGGATAGCTATCATCCGAGGCGTTAATGGCACTTCATGGGCTTTGCTCGCCTTCATGCGTTCAGCGGGAATGACCCATAGCCCTTTATTTCCCCAATGGGCTTCTAACACTTCTGTGGTCCTGCAGGCGGTCAGGATAAGAAACTCAAGAGCAAGGCGTGTAGAGAGGCTCACAGCGCTTGCCTGAAGGGTAGTGATGATATCGGGCAAGTCTTCGAACCTAGCTGACTTAAAGTGGTTACCTGAGGCTTTGATGCGAGGCAGGGCCTGTTCTGCAAGCTCAACAGGGTCATCACCTGAATAGTATCCCTGCGCCTTAGACCACTTAAATACCATACGTAGCCGTTGTCTGATCTTCTTGGCTGTATCAGTTTTATCAACCCAAATTGGCGAAAGAACACGCAGAATATCAGCTGAGCTAATATCAGATACACTCATATGGCCAAGAATAGGAAAAGCATGGTTCTCAAGTGAAGTAAGCCATTGTTTGGCATGCTTCTCATTCTTCCATGAACCAACGTTTAGCTCATGGACTTTAATGGCTGCTTCCTTGAAGCTGAAATGTTTCCCAGCACTTGCTTTACGTTCAGAAATGGGATCACCGCCAAGACGAGCAGATCTTCTGTGCTGTCTTGCCAAATCACGGGCTTCCTCAAGACTGACCAGATAAGCGCTACCCAACCCCATATCACGTCTTTTACCACGAATAACAAGCCTGAGTAGCCAATGTTTAGCACCAGATTCGGTAACAATAAGGTAAAGGCAGTTGCCATCACCGTATTTACCCGGTTTGGAAGCTCTTTTTACATCTAATGCTGAAAGCTTATGTGCTCGTCCAGAAGCCATGCTATTTAAACCCCACAATTACCCCCACATTATAGCGAAGACTGGGATGGATAGCAATGGACAGAACATCACTTTTATGCACAGGTGATCCCATATTATCCCATAAAAACAAGGAAAAAATAGATCACAACAAGTAATAATAAGATTTAAAGATAATGGAAAATGGCGGATGGGGTGGGATTCGAACCCACGATGGGCTCTCACCCATGCCGGTTTTCAAGACCGGTGCATTCAACCGCTCTGCCACCCATCCGTTGCCGATGTAATAGCACTGGATGGTAAATAAATAAAGCCACAATTTCAAAGAAGTTAACGATTATTTTAATTCTCTGTTTTTTTAGCGATTAGGCAAATAAGCCATTTGTCAAAATGTCTATCCTGGGTGATAGTTAATCCCCTTTCAGATTTAGAATTTTCGTTCATGATAGAAGCACTAACCCTATCCGTCCCGTTTTTTGCCCTGATTTTTATGGGAATGGGAAGCCGGATGATTGGATTCTTTGATGATAGCGCGGCAAAACATCTATCGCGTTTTGCTTTTTTCATCGTCTTGCCGGCTTTCATGTTTATCAATGTCGCAAAAAGCGACGCTAGCGATATCCTGAATTGGGGTTTTGTCTGGCGTTATGAATTATCAACATTGATCATTTTTCTATCCAGTGCAGGGGTAGGGGCTGTTCTTTTTCGCCTGACCACGCGTGAAAGCGGGGTTTTTGGGCTGGCTTCTGCTTATCCCAATTACGGCTATATGGGCGTACCACTGGCTATTATGGCGTTCGGGGCTGAGGCGGCTATCCCTATGGCTTTGATCCTGATGGCTGATACGATTGTTTTGCTGGCACTGGTCGCGGCGTTTGTCGCGCCACGACAGGGTAATCCGGCTATGGTGATGCTGAATATCATCAAAACCATGATCAGTAATCCGTTGCTGATCTCGCTAGTGTTCGGGGTTATTTTTGCCATGACTGGAATGCAATTGCCGGTCATGCTGGATAATCTGGTCAATATTATTGCTGGTGCGGCGGCACCGACCGCGTTATTTGCGCTAGGGATGATGCTGTATGGGCAACCTATCAAATCGGCTGTTGGGGAAATCAGCCTGATCAGTCTATGGCGGCTTATTGTGCATCCGGTGTTGTTGATTGCTATATTTGCGCTGTTTCCGGGGCAGGATATGTTGTGGATAAATGTTGCTATTCTGAGCGCCAGCCTGCCTGTTGCCGCGAATGTTTACATGCTGGCGCAACATTATAATATTTATGTTGGCCGCGCCGCGACATCATGTTTGATCAGCACAATCATAGCTACTATAACCGTGCCAGTATGTCTTTATCTGTTAATAGAAGCCAAGATGCTGTTTCTGACCTATTAAAGCCATTTATATTGTCATTTCTTCGTATTACAGATACAAAATATGGTATAGGATTATGAAAAGAACACGCCATTACAGGAGATTTTCGGTGCACCGGATCATATTGACACTTGTCTGTATTTTTTCTTTCTCAACTGCTTATGCTGATGCGGATTTTGATAAGTGGCTTATTGATTTGCGAAGCGATGCGCTGGCAGATGGTATTTCTAGCGAAACACTGGATGCAGCTTTAACCGATATAGCTTTAATCCCGCGTGTGATAGAACTTGATCGTAGCCAGCCTGAATTCACATTAACATTTGCACAATATCTGGAAAGAGTGGTTCCGGTATCACGCCAGAAAAGAGCGCAGGCAAGGCGGGAAGAACATCGCGCCATGCTTGATGAAATTGGTGCCAAATATGGCGTTCAGCCACGTTTTGTAGTTGCGTTATGGGGCATTGAAACCGATTTCGGGCGGGTGCAGGGCGGCTTTAAGGTTATTCCTGCGCTAGTGACGCTGGCTTATGATGGTCGCCGATCCAAGTTTTTCCGTAAAGAATTAATGGATGCTCTTCACATCATAGAAGACGGCCATATTAGCGCCGCTAACATGAATGGAAGCTGGGCTGGTGCTATGGGACAAAGCCAGTTTATGCCGTCTTCTTTTCGGCAATATGCGCAAGATTATAACAA
>JABIWM010000122.1 GCA_018701255.1 Alphaproteobacteria bacterium
ATTTTAATTTTTATATCGCTCATCACATCACCGCACAAAGGCAAAGCCGGTTATCATAAAATCAAAGATCAGTATCAGAATAGCCGAATACACCACGGCATTGGTGGTTGCGCGTCCCACGCCTTCTGCGCCACGGCCGGAATGATAGCCAAAATAGCACCCCATGATGGCAACAATAAATCCGAATACCGCCGCCTTGATCAATCCGATAATAACATCGAATGCTTCCAGAAACTCCATAGTCCCGGATAAATAAACGGAAGGTGAGAACCCAAGCTGATAGATGGCAATCACATAGCCGCCAAAAACCCCGATAATATCGCCAATAAGAACCAGAAAGGGCAGGCATATCGTGCCGGCAATCACGCGCGGGGCAATCAAATACTGCATGGGGCGCGTGGATAATGTGTCCAGTGCATCAATTTGATCGGTAACGCGCATTGTGCCTATTTCGGCGGCCATCGCCGCACCAATCCGGCCAGCGACCATTAATCCGGCCAGAACAGGGCCTAATTCTCTGGTGATGATCAGCACCACGACTGTCGCAACAGATGTTTCGCCCTCAGCAGAAAAGCGTTCGGTTCCGGTATAGCTCTGAAGCGCGATGACCATGCCGGAAAACATGGTAGTAAGCCCGACCACAGGCAGGGAATAATATCCGATATCAATCATTTGCCGCAAAATCTGGCGACCATACCATGGCGGCCGCACCAGCCATGACAACGCTTGCCCGATAAATATGCTTAACCGTCCTATTTCCGCCAGCATGGATAGCGCGGCTCTACCGGGGATTTGCAACACTTGCATAGCTGGCCTTTCTTTCATTCGGTCTTGTTTTGCGCTTTATTCGAGCTTTATTCGATCTTTATTTAGGCGCGAAGTCTAGCATATTTATCAGACATAAGCACGCACCGCCCGAAGCCGAATGGATGTTAAAATATCATAGCAAATGGTATCACTTAATAAAGCCATAACATCAGCGTCATGATCTGGTGATAGAATAGTAACATAATCCAGCATGCCCAGCATGCCTTCTGGCCAGTCGGTGATATCAATGACATGCGTATCCATAGACACCCGGCCTAAAATAGGGGCGGATAACGCATTATGGCGAACATGCCCCTGATTGCCGAGCTGTCGCCTAATGCCATCCGCATAACCGCCAGCAATGGTTGCTAGCACAGTATCACGGGTTAATTGATGGGTCACGTTATAGCCCACATATTCGCCGGCCTTTGCTTGTCTGATCTGAAGCACTCTGGCTTTAAGCGTCAGGGCAGGGGTAAAGCCATTTGCCGGAATGGGCGGATATCCATATAGCGCAATCCCCGGCCGTACCATATCAAAATGAAAATCGCCCCCGCGCAGAATACCGCCAGATGCGGCCAGACTAGCCGGAATATCCGGCATCATGGCGGCCGCGTCTTTAAACCGGTCAAGCTGGGTTTTGCTGATAGCGCTATCCGGATCATCGGCGCTGGATAAATGGGAATAGATCAGCGATATATGACTGCTTTGCAGACATTTTTCAACTGTATCCGGGGTGAGCCAGCGCCAATCAATGCCTAACCTGTTCATGCCGGTATCCAGCTGAAGCATGGTTTCAGCTAATCCCGTACCGCCGGATAAACGGGGTAATAATTCCATTTGCTGGGGGTCATTGATGCTGGGGATCAGGTCATATTCTCTGATCACATCCAGATCGCCTGCGAATAAACCGTCAAAATAGCCAATGTGGGCATCGCCAACATGTGGCCGGATCAATGCGGCTTCATCGGCGCTGGCGGTGAAAAAAACACGGCATCCAGCCGCATAAAGCGCGGCGGCAACCGCATTTGCGCCATGGCCATAACCATCGGCTTTAACAACGGCGGCGGTGGTTGACTGGCCGGACAGATCATGACATCTGCGCCAGTTGCTAACAATGGCATTAAGGTTTATTTCCGCAATAAGTCGGTCAAATATAGCCATGATACCCTAAAAACGGTCAGGCAGATGATCATCGGCAATGGCATCAACGAATTTGGTAAACTTGCCAATAAAGTTGGGGTTAATTACGCCGGTGCTACCATGGCGTTGCTTGGCAATAATGACTTCGGCCTTGCCTTGGGCTTTTTCTGATTTTTCCAGCCAGCGGCTATGTCTGGTCTGAAAATGTTCGGATGATTCGTCGGCTTTCTGTTCCGGTTCGCTCTTGCTTAGATAATATTCCTCGCGATAAACAAACATCACCACATCGGCATCCTGTTCAATTGAACCGGATTCGCGCAAATCAGACAGATTGGGGCGTTTGTCTTCGCGTTGTTCCACCGCCCGTGATAACTGCGACAAGGCAAGAACAGGGATTTGCAATTCTTTTGCTATATTTTTCAGCGTCCGGCTAATGGTTGATATTTCCTGCACCCGATTTTCCGACCGTGTCCCCATCGGCGCAGAAAGCAATTGCAGATAATCAACAACAATCAACCCTAGCCCATGGGTGCGCTTGAGCCGTCTTGCCCGTGATGCTAATTGCGATACCGACAGCCCCGGCGTATCATCAATAAAGAAAGGCGCATTTTCAATCGCGTCACTGGTTTTAACAACATTGGTGAACTGATCGGCATTAACCTTACCTAAACGCAATTCATCGGATGGAATGCCGGTTTCGCTGGACAGAATCCGGTTAGCCAGCTGATCAGCAGACATTTCCAGAGAGAAAAATGCCACATGTTGCGGTTTTTCATCGGTTCTATTAGTGGTGGCCGCATGGAAAGCGATATTGGTGGCCAGCGCGGTTTTCCCCATTCCCGGACGGCCGGCCAGTATGATCAGATCAGACGGTTGCAAGCCGCCAAGCATATTGTTTAATCCAGTTAAACCCGTACCAACACCGGATATATGACCAGAGTTTTTATAGGCGGCCTCGGCACGATCAATCGCTGACCGTAAAGCGTGGGTAAGCGGCACTAATCCGGATGTAACCTTATCATTTTCGGCCAATTCGAACAATTGCTGTTCGGTTTCCTCAATCAGACTTTCGGCGTTTTGTTCCATGCTTGCGGTGCGGGAACGGCTGATTGTTTCATCAGATATCAATATCAGCCGCCGCCGCAGAAAACATTGATAGATATCTTCGGCATAAAATTTGGCATCGGATAATGACGTTACATTTTCAATCAATTCACGCAGATAGGATTCAATATCAATGTCGGCAAAATTGGCATCACCGATAAAATAGCTTTTCAATGTCACCGGATTAGCCAGCTGGCCATTTGAATACAGTTTTCTGGTAGCGGCAAATATCCGGCCATTTAGCGGATTGAAAAAATGCGCTTCGTCCAGATTATCGGCAATGTTATCAAAAATCTGATTGTCGCTGAGTAATGCGCCCAATAAATCCTGTTCCGCCTCAATATTCTGGGGCAGGCCGGGGGCGGGTTTGGTGGCATCGAGGCCAGACTGTATGTAACCGTCACTCATGATATTTATACCATGCCCTAAAAAAAACAGGCGAGCATGGTAAACATGGCCCGCCTGTTCTGTGAGTTATGTGGATAGTGGGGATAACTTACGCGTTGGCGTTTTCATCCGCAACATCATCGGTGCCACTTGCATCATCATTTGCATCAGCATCGGCATCGTTGCCTGCACTATCGTCACGACCAGTTGTGTCCCGGTAATCTTCGGCATCAAATTCTGCCATGCGCTGTTCGGCGGCTTTGGCAGCTTCTGCTGCTTCCAGACGTTCGCGTTCAGCCACATCATTGACGATTGCCCGACCAAGTTTAATCTGTTCTTCGGCTTCGTCCTTACTGCGGGCAATATTGACGGTAACTTCAACAGATACTTCCGGGTGCAGGATAACGTTAACCGGCGTTAGCCCAAGCGTTTTGATCGCTGTATTCAGATCAACCTGATTCTTGGAAATAGTAAATCCCTGTGCGGTAACGCCTTCGGCGATATCACGGCTGGTTACTGATCCATAAAGCTGACCCATTTCGCTAGCCGCTCTAATCAGGCTTACGCTAAGGTCGTTCATCTTTTTGGCAACGCCTTCAGCTTCTGATTTGCGGGTCAGATTATCGGCTTCACGCTGGACGCGTTCGCTTTCGAAACGTTCCATATTGGCTTTGGTTGCACGCAATGCTTTTCCCGTAGGAAGCAGAAAGTTCCGTGCATAACCGGGTTTTACTTTAACCAGATCACCCATCTGGCCAAGGTTTTCAATACGTTCTAGAAGAATGATATCCATAATCTGTCCCCCTAGGCTACGACAAACGGCATCAGCGCCAGATGACGGGCACGTTTGATGGCGGTTGTAAGTTCACGTTGTTTTTTCGCAGATACCGCAGAAATACGACTAGGAACAATCTTGCCACGTTCAGTTGTGTAACGTTGCAATAGCTTTGTGTCCTTATAATCGATCTTAGGTGCGCTAGGATGCGAGAATGGGCAGGATTTCCGGCGCCGCGATGATGAGCGACGAGCGGAAGGTCTGGTAATTTCAAGTTGAGCCATGATCTTTTCCTCTCAATTAATATGCTCAGGAAGCGGAAGCGTCGCTGGTATCGCTACCGGAACGCTCTGATTTGTTCTGCATCATGATAGATGGTTCGGGGTCAACTGCTTCGATAGCAAGAATGAGCGAACGCAAAATATCTTCGTGCAATCCCAACCGGCGGTCAAATTCGGCAACCGTGTCAGTATCCGCTTCGAAATTGAGCATAGTATAATGCCCTTTGCGGTTTTTCTTGATTTTGTACGCCATTGTTTTCAAGCCCCAGTATTCCTGCTTGACGACTGAACCTTTATTGTCAGTAATGATGGCACAAAATTCGTTGGTAATGTTTTCGACCTGCGTATTTGACAGGTCTTGACGTATTATAAATACGCATTCGTACAGTTGCATGTCATTCCCCTTCTGGATCATGCCATATCCATATAAAACGGATATGTGAGCCAACAGCGTTACAATAGCTATTAGCAAGAGGTTATAAGCAAAATTGCTTGATGGATGGGTGTATATCACATTACGGCATTCATGCAAGCCACTATTCCCTGTGCTTACATATTATATTGCTGCTTATATATTATATTGCTGCTTATCTATTATTTTGCAGATGTAATATCATGTGGATGTAAAAAATTATGATACAAAATAGGAGCGTGATACTTGATATTATGCGCTGTCCGGTGTAGCCATATGGCATCTTATCGATGTGTCTATTCAGGATGATATTATGATCAAAGGCCTTATTGCACCGGTGCTGACACCGTTTAATGATGACATGTCCGTAGCGCATGATCTGTTTATTGCCCATTCCAAATGGCTTCTGGCAGAAGGCGGTTGTTCCGGACTAGCGCCTTTTGGCACGACTGGTGAGGCATTGTCTGTTGGTATAGAAGAACGGATCGTAGCATTAGAGGCGCTGATCAAAAGCGGTATTGATCCGGCGGCTATGATCCCCGGAACCGGATTGACAAACTTGCCTGATACGGCACGGCTCACCCGTCATGCGGTTGAACAGGGCTGTCTGGGGGCTATGATTTTGCCGCCATTCTATTTTAAAGGCGTGTCCGATGACGGGATATATAACTATTATAAAGAATTGATCCGGATGGTTGATCATCCTGATTTGCGGATTTATCTGTATCACATCCCGCAAGTAGCCAATGTCGGATTAAGCATTGATCTGGTTAAACGGCTTTATGCGGATTTCCCCGAAGTCGTGGGCATCAAAGATTCGTCCGGTGACTGGGATAATACCGCCGCGCTACTGGATATTGACGGGCTGATTGTTTATCCGGGCGCAGAATTGCCGGTGATTGAGGCTATTCGTCGCGGTGCGCCGGGCTGTATTTCCGCTACCGCCAATCTTAATGGGGTCGGTATTGATGAAGTTATTCAGCTTTGCCATAAAGGGGAATACGCCGCCGCCGAAGAAAAACATAGTAAAGTCAAAGCGATCAGATTGCTGTTTCAGGATTATGCGCCAATACCATCACAAAAAGCACTGTTGGCCAGATGGTCTGGTGATGCGCGATGGTCAAATTTGCGTTCACCATTGATTCCAGCTGCAAGTGATAGTATTGATGCGTTAGAAAAAAAATTAACCGAACAACATGGTTTTCAGTGATTTGCGTGTAACCATGTCGTTAAATATAATTATGCCGTTTAGTAGATGGATAATTGAGTGATAGGTATTTGAGGGGAAGTAATAATCAATGTCATCATATTTGATGGAATATCTGCCAATTGTTGTTTTTCTGGCAATAGCTATCGGGCTATCGGCGGCGTTTGTCATTGGGTCTGTTATTGTCGGGGCGCAACGTCCTGATCCCGAAAAACTCAGCGCTTACGAATGTGGATTTGAAGCATTTGATGATTCACGAAGCCGTTTTGATATCCGGTTCTACCTTGTTGCTATTCTTTTTATCATTTTTGATCTCGAAGTCGCTTTTCTTTTCCCATGGGCGGTATCGCTTGGTGATATCGGGGCTTTCGGGTTCTGGTCTATGTTTGTGTTTCTGGTCGTGTTAACGATTGGTTTTGTTTATGAGTGGAAAAAAGGAGCCCTTGACTGGGATTAAACTATGGATGATCTAAGTCTGTTGCCAAATAAACCCATTCCGCCCGGTAAGGATCAGGATGCTATTCTTGGTGCTGTCGCTGATGAAATTGCTAATCGCGGTTTTGTCGTAGCACAGGCAGATAAGCTGTTTAACTGGGCGCGAAGTGGCTCATTATGGCCAATGACTTTTGGTCTGGCCTGTTGCGCGGTGGAAATGATCCATTCGGCGGCTTCACGTTATGACACTGACCGTTATGGTATGTTGTTCCGGCCTAGCCCGCGTCAATCCGATGTGATGATTGTTGCTGGCACTCTAACCAATAAAATGGCACCTGCTTTACGCAAAGTATATGATCAGATGGCTGAACCACGCTGGGTTCTGTCTATGGGATCATGTGCTAATGGTGGTGGCTATTATCACTATTCTTATGCTGTTGTTCGTGGCTGTGACCGGATTGTTCCGGTTGATGTTTATGTCCCCGGATGCCCACCCACGGCTGAGGCATTGATCTATGGATTGCTTCAGTTGCAAAAGAAAATCAAAAGAACCGCTACTATCGCTCGCTAGGATTTATATCTATTATGCCTTCCTTGCCTAAACATTCCCTGCCCAAAGACTCATTGAGGCAGGCCGAAACTGTCGAAGAATGGAAGCAACATTTTGCTGTTGCTTTGCGGAAATCAACAGATGACATTACGGTTTTCCGTGGTGAGCTATCTGTTCAGATTGAACTGGATCAGCTGATTACGGTGCTTACCCGACTGAAAGACGAAACGGGCGGCGCGTTTACTCAGCTATCGGATATCACGGCTGTTGATTATCCCGAACGAACCCCGCGATTTGATCTGATATATCACCTGTTAAGCGTTACTCTTAATCAGCGTATTCGTCTGGTGGTTCCCATTGCCGAAGACGCTGTTGCGCCTTCTGTGACGGCTTTGTTTGGTTGTGCTGACTGGGCAGAGCGTGAGATTTGGGACATGTTCGGCATTTTCTTCAATGATCATGGTGATTTGCGGCGGCTTCTGACCGATTATGGTTTTGAGGGGCATCCCTTGCGGAAAGATTTCCCACTCACCGGCACGGTTGAGGTTCGTTATGATGACAGCGAACGGCGGGTTGTCTATGAACCGGTTCAACTGACACAGGAATATCGTGATTTTGATTATGAAAGTCCGTGGGAAGGGGCGCAAACCTCCATGCGGCAGATTGATCCAAGTATGATCACCCGTGAACCGTCTAGCGATGAGGAACAGAATGACTGATCCAACCATCAAGCCATTAACGATGAATTTCGGCCCTCAGCATCCGGCGGCGCATGGCGTGCTTCGTCTTGTTCTTGAAATGGACGGTGAGGTGATTGAACGCGCTGACCCGCATATCGGGCTTTTGCATCGCGGCACAGAAAAGCTGATCGAACATAAAACCTATCTTCAGGCATTGCCGTATTTTGATCGTCTTGATTATGTATCGCCGATGAATCAGGAACATGCCTTTGCGCTGGCTATTGAAAAAATGCTTCAGGTAGAAGTCCCGCGCCGGGCGCAATTCATCCGTGTTTTGTATTGTGAAATTGGCCGTATTCTGAACCATCTGCTTAATCTGACAACATTTGCCATTGATGTTGGTGCTATGACACCTTTGTTATGGGGATTTGAAGAACGTGAGCATCTGATGGAGTTTTATGAGCGGGCATCCGGTGCGCGGCTTCATGCGGCTTATTTCCGTCCGGGTGGAGTGCATCAGGATTTACCCGATGGACTGCTGGCTGATATTGATAAATGGGCAGAAAAGTTTCCGGCTTTTATCGATGATATGGAAAGCTTGCTGACAGAAAACCGTATCTTTAAACAGCGTACGGTTGATATCGGCATTGTGACGCTTGATGAAGCGCTTGATCTGGGCTTTACGGGGCCTTGTATCCGGGCATCCGGATTGCCGTGGGATTTGCGGAAAACACAGCCATATGATGTTTATGATGAGCTGGAGTTTGATATTCCTACCGGAAAAACCGGTGATTGCTACGCCCGCTATCTGGTGCGGATCGAAGAAATGCGGCAATCTATCAGCATCATTCATCAATGTATTGCCATGATGCCATCAGGGCCGGTGATGGCCGATGACCATAAAGTCACGCCGCCAAAACGTGATGATATGAAAACATCAATGGAAGCACTGATCCATCACTTTAAGCTATATACCGAAGGCTTTCATGTGCCGGCGGGATCAAGTTATACGGCCGTAGAAGCCCCCAAAGGTGAGTTTGGTGTCTTTCTGGTGGCAGACGGAAGCAATAAACCCTACCGGTGCAAATTGCGGGCGCCCGGATTTTATTTTATGGCCTCAATGGATCAGCTATCGCGCGGGCATATGCTAGCAGATTCCGTGGCTATTCTAGGTTCACTTGATGTTGTATTTGGAGAGATTGATCGATGAGTATTTCGCGTCGTATCGCTGATGATCAGCCAGATCATTTCGCATTTTCTGCGGAAAATAAGAAAAAGATCAAGGCTATCATGGCTAAATACCCCAAAGAGCGCAAAGCAAGCGCGGTTCTGCCATTGCTTGATCTGGCTCAGCGTCAGCATGATAACTGGATACCAATGAAGGCCATAGAAGCGATTGCCATAGAATGTGATATGGCGGAAATCCGTGTATTGGAAGTCGCAACGTTTTACACCATGTTCAATCTCAAACCTGTGGGTAAATACTTTATTCAGGCATGTGGAACAACACCGTGCTGGTTGCGCGGTAGTGACGATGTGATGCGGTGCGTCAAGGATAAGCTAGGCATTACATCTGGCCAGACCAGTGCATGTGGCAAGTTCAGCTTGCTTGAGGTGGAATGTCTGGGGGCATGTGTCAATGCGCCAATGGTGCAAATCAATGATGATTACTTTGAAGACCTCGATTATATGAGCATGTCTGATCTGATTGATCGCTTGAATGAGGATGATGTTCCGGCCGCCGGATCAATCCGTGGCAGACAGGGCTCACAACCGGAACCGGCACCGACTAGCTTGACGAATGTGGTGGATTTTCCGGCATCTTCAGCCAAAACCAGCGCAAAACCAAAGACAGGCAAGGGAGACGATCATGCTTAATGATAAGGATCGCATTTTTACCAATGTCTATGGCTGGCAGGGCGCTGATCTAACCGCCGCCAAAGCGCGTGGTGATTGGGATAATACCAAGGCGTTGATCAAGCTTGGCCATGATGAGGTGGTTGAGCGGGTTAAGGCATCTGGCTTGCGTGGACGTGGCGGGGCAGGTTTCCCGACCGGCCTGAAATGGTCG
>JABIWM010000016.1 GCA_018701255.1 Alphaproteobacteria bacterium
ATCGCCGCCCCGATTGAACTGACCCATGCCCGCGCCGCTTTTGGCATGGCTGAGGTTGTGGATGAAAATATGGCAAATGCCGCCCGTGTTCATGCGGTCGAAAGCGGTGAGGATTTAGCTGGTTATGTCATGATCGGATTTGGTGGCGCAGGGCCACTGCATGCTATCCGGCTGGCGCAGAAGCTGCACATCAATCGCGTGCTTATTCCAGCATCGGCCGGTGTCGGATCGGCGGTTGGATTCCTCAAAGCACCATTCAGTTTTGAGGCAAGCCAGTCGCTTTATGTCCGGCTGTCGGATTGGCGGCAGGATGCCATTACCAGCATGCTAAACGCGCTCACCATACAGGCCAGACAATTTGTTGAAACATCCGTGCCAGATGCGGATATCCAGATCACCGCGAAGGCATATATGCGTTATGTCGGGCAAGGCTGGGAGATACCTATCGAACTGGATGCCGGATGGTGCAACGCGCCTAACCAAGTTGCTATTACACGTCTGTTTGAGGATAGATACAGCCAGTTATTCAGCCGTGTTGTTGATGGGCTGGATATTGAAATCACCAGCTGGACGGTGCTTGCGTCAACGCCAATTGAACCGGCACCCCCAGCGAAACCGGCAGATAGTTATCAACATGAAACCAGCACGCGCACGCGGATGATGGCTGATCTGTCAGATGGCTCAACACTGGACGCGGCGGTTTATATGCGCGCATCGCTTGCACATGGAAGCCTGATCAAAGGCCCTGCCATTATCACAGAAGCCGAAACCACAATATTAATTCCACGCGGCGGTGTTGCCATTCAACATGATGACGGCACCATTGATATCCGGCTAGATGGCAACCCGAATAGCGATGGAGATGCTGATCATGCTTGATGCTGTTGCGCTTCAGATTATGTGGAACCGGCTGATTTCAGTGGTGGAGGAACAGGCGCAAGCCTTGATCCGAACGGCCTTTTCTACCTCAGTCAGAGAAGCCGGTGATCTGTCTGCCGGTGTTTATGATCATAATGCCAATATGCTGGCACAGGCGGTGACAGGAACCCCCGGTCATGTCAATGCCATGGCCGAATCCGTTGGCCATTTCATGCGTGAGATTGGCATAGAACATATGGCCGATGGCGATGTCTATATTACCAATGATCCGTGGATGGGAACCGGCCATTTACATGATATCACGGTGGTAACGCCGGTTTTCCGGCACCAGAAACTGATCGGTTTTTTTGGCTCAACCGCGCATGTGGTGGATGTTGGCGGACGTGGCTTTGGCGCGGATGGCAATTCGCTTTACGAAGAAGGCATACAGATACCGATAATGCGTTTTGTTAAAAAAGGCGCGGTGAATCATGATCTGATAAAAATTATCCGCCAGAATGTCCGCGAAGCTGATCAGGTGGTTGGTGATATTTATGCTCTTGCTACGTCAAATGATGTGGGGGCAAAACAGCTAATGGCGATGCTGGATGAATATGATGTGCCTGATCTTGATCTGATTTCCGATTTTATTCTGACGCGCTCACACGCGGCAACGGTGGAACGCATTGCCGGACTGCCCACCGGTTCTGCCAGTGCAAAAATGGATATCGACGGATTTGACCAGATCATTACCATCGCCATAAATGTCACCATAGAAAAAGACCGGATATATGCTGATTTCGCCGGAACGTCTGATGTCGATAAAAAAGGCATTAATGTGCCGCTTGTCTATACCAGAGCCTATACATGTTACGGGCTGAAAGTCGCCATTGCGCCAGATATCCCGAATAATACCGCCTCGCTTGCGCCATTTGTCATTGATGCGCCTGCCGGCAGTATTGTTAACGCCGAACGTCCGGCGCCAGTGGCATTGCGGCATGTGGTTGGCCAGATGTTACCTGACGTTGCTTTTGGCGCGTTGCATCAATTGCTTGATGGCGGCATGCAAGCCGAAGGCGCCAGCGCGTTATGTAATTTTCAGGTCAGCCTGTCGCCGGTCAAAAACGGTTCTGTTGCGGCGGATGCTAAACCAGCCGAAGTATTATCCTTTAATTCCGGCGGCACCGGTGCGCGTGCCAGTCTGGATGGATTAAACGCCACCGCCTTTCCCAGTGGGGTGATGACCATGCCGGTCGAGGCCACCGAAAATGTCGGCCCCCTGATTATCCGGCGGAAAGAATTACGGCCCGATAGCGGCGGCGCAGGCAAATATCGCGGCGGGCTGGGGCAAGTCATGGATGTCGCCGCCCGTGATGGCTATGACATGATATTCTCAGCCATGCTTGATCGGGTTGATCACCCAGCGCGCGGGCGTGAGGGCGGCAAATCCGGCGGCGCAACACAATTGAATACCAGCGATGGCCATGTCTTACGCGGTAAAGGCAGACAATCTATTTCCACCGGAAGCACCGTTCATCTGGCTTTTGCCGGTGGCGGCGGATTTGGTGATCCGTTAGAAAGGGATCGGGCGCTGGTCAGACGTGATTTGCGGCGCGGCTATATCACACCGGATGCGGCAATAGCCGAATACGGCGTAACCGCCGAGGAGCTAAAAGCATGGGAGCGTTCAGATGACTGAGTTTGTCAAAGCAGATCGTCTGGCAGAAGTCAAAGTATCAGAAATAGTTGTGATGAGCGAAGCCGCCAGACAACGGCAAGCCGCTGGCCATGACGTGATCAATCTGGGCATAGGTGAGCCGGATTTTGACACTCCTGATCATGCTAATGATGCCGCGATTGCCGCCATAAATGATCATGACACCCATTACCCGCCTATCGCCGGAAAGCCAGCGTTACGGGCGGCCATAGCCGGATTATATGATGGCCGTGGCGGGACTTCACGGCGGCCAGAACATGTTCTGGTTTCCAGCGGATCAAAATACACATTGCTGAATGCCATGCTAGCCAGCGTCAATCCGGGGGATGAGGTGATTATGCTTGCCCCTTTCTGGACATCCTATGCCGATATTGTCCGGTTATGTGGCGGTATTCCGGTGATTGTTGCCACGGATGGCACGCGGCAATTCCAACCTGATCTGGATCAGATCGCCGCCGCCATGACACCGCGCACCCGATGGCTGATGATCAATTCACCAAATAATCCTTCTGGTGCTATTTTATCAGCAGACGCTTTGCGCGGAATTGGTGATCTGATCAAATCCCATCCGCAGGCCATGTTGCTGAGTGATGAGATTTATGAGCATATTGTCTATTCTGATCAATTTGTTTCGGTGGCGGATGCTTTGCCGGATATCGCTGACCGGACATTGATTGTCAGCGGCGTGTCCAAATCATATGCCATGACCGGATGGCGGCTAGGTTATGGCGTGGGCGCGGCACCATTGATTGCCGCCATGACCGCGGTTCAGGCACAAGGCACTTCGGGGACAACAACCATAGCGCAAGCCGCCGCGCTGGCCGCGATTACCGGTGATCAATCCGTATTGGCAACACATAAAGATATCTTCCGGCAACGGCGTGATCTGGTTTGCGGCCATATTCGGGCGATGAACGGATTGACCACGGATACCCCCGAAGGTGCGTTTTATGTGTTTGCTTCATGGCAAAATTGTCAGGGCTGGAAAACCGCTGATGGCCAGATATTGCATCATGACATGGATTTTTGCCAATTCATTCTGAGCAAGGCCAATGTTGTTGTTATCCCCGGGTCGTCTTTTGCCATGCCCGGCTATATCCGCATATCCTATGCGTCATCCACCGAAGATTTGGAAAAAGCCATGACACGCATAGCGGATGCGGTGGCTAGTCTTCAACCGGCCTGATCCGGTTTTTCTGCTATCCGGATAAGACCGCAATCACCGCATCAAGTGTTGCATAACATGGCGGCGGCGGTGGTGCTGGACGTGCCAGCATCAACACCGGCAATCCTAATTCACGCGCCGCCAGAATCTTGGCAAATGATGCTGACCCGCCAGCATTCTTGACCACCAGATGCGTGATGCCCAGCTGTTCCAGCAAGTGTTTTTCGTCTGTCATTTCTGCTTGCGGTAACGCCGCTATAAAATTGATACGGGCATTCGTATCAGGCGATTTTAGCGCCCGTGCCGTAATCCGGTAACGGTGATCAGCCGGAAGCGCGGCTATGCCTTCCTGCCCTGCCGCCAGAAACAGATGCGCGTTATCCGGAACACTGGCATAAAGTTCTGCCATCGTTTGATATTCTGTCCAGTTATCCTTTGCTGTCGCCTGCCACGCTGGTCGCCATAGCGTTAACCGTTGAGTGCCAGCCCGTTCAGCCGCTTCAACCGCATGCGCGGTCATGCGGGCGGCATAGGGATGGGTCGCATCAACCAGATGCGTGATGCCATATTCGTTTAAATATATGGCCAATCCATCCACCCCGCCAAAGCCGCCATAGCGTACATCCAGATCAACCGCAATTGGCGTTGGCGTCACGCCAGCCAGCGAAAGCCGCGCGTTCCAGCCATGCGCGGCGGCGTGATTGGCCAATTGCCGCGCTTCACGCGTGCCGCCCAAAATCAGGATATTCGGGGTCAGGATATTTGCGGTCACAACTCATCCACTTCGGACAGGATATTCCCCTCACGGTCAACAATCATCACCCCAAGCGTGGTCGGGGTTTTGCCAATCATATCACGGCAGGTTGCCATCGCTGACCTCGCAATAGCCGTGGCCAGTGTCATGCGATCATCGGCGCCAAGCATGGTCGCAACATCCAGCGCCGAATTAGCCGTGGCAATGCCGTCTGTTTTCATCCCCAGCTGATTGGCCAGTATTGCCAGTTTATCAAAATCAATCTGGCTTCGGGCGGAATGCAAATCCGTTGCGCCTTGTGCCAATTTGATCATCTTGCCAAATCCGCCAGCCACCGTTAGCCGTTTGACCGGATGCCGGCGCAAGTATTTGAGCATGCCGCCAACAAAATCACCCATATCAATCAATGCAATGGTTGGTAGCTGATATTTCTGTTGCACGGTTTTTTCTGATGTAGCACCGGTTGATCCGGCAATATGATCCAGCGCATTAGCACCAGCAACATCAATGCCGCGATGAATAGATGCTATCCATGCCGAACAGGAAAACGGCCGTACAACGCCGGTTGTTCCCAGAATAGATATGCCATCAACAATACCTAATCGGGGATTCCATGTCTTTTCGGCCAATGCCCGTCCATTCGGGACAGCAATCGTTATTTCAATATCGGCTGGCCCGCCGGTATTTTCTGCCAGACTGTTAATAATATCGCACATCATTTTTCTGGGAACCGGATTGATAGCAGGCTCACCCACAGCAATAGGAAGCCCCGGCCGCGTCACCACGCCAACACCTTCGCCGCCATGAAAAATCACACCTGCCCCATTGTCGGCCTTGGTTACCGTGGCTCTGATTTCTGCACCATGGGTGACATCCGGATCATCGCCAGCATCCTTGATCACGCCAGCGGAAAAGCTGATCCCATCGGCGGCGGTGTATGTGATATCAAGCGTTGCCGCTTTGCCGGATGGAGTATCAATGGTGACGGTTTCAGGAAATGTTCCTGTCACCATTGCCGTATAAGCGGCATAGACAGACGCCGTTGCACATGTTCCGGTTGTCCAGCCAAAGCGAAGTGTTGTTTTCAATGTCTGTTGCATTATAATGTAAGATTACCCATGATATCGATCTATCGTATCATGCCTTAAAATGGAAAAGGAATCCATGTTGTCATGACATCATCGCAACAGCCATTATCCGGAACACCCTTACCTGCCATCACAGGTGAGAACTGGCCTGCGTTTCAGCCCGGATGGGTATGGCTGGCCGGTGCTGGCCCCGGTGATCCGGGATTGGTGACATTGCATGTCCTTAACGCATTACAACAGGCGGATATTGTTATTTATGATGCGCTGATCGATTCGCGCATACTGGATTGGGTGCGGCCGGGGGCTACCATTGAATATGCTGGTAAGCGTGGCGGCAAACCATCCCCGAAACAACGTGATATTTCTATCCGGCTGATTGAGCTGGCACAACAGGGCATGCGCGTTTTACGGCTTAAAGGCGGTGATCCTTTTGTTTTTGGTCGTGGCGGCGAAGAAGCACAAACGCTGGTACAGGCGAATATCCCTTTGCGAATCCTGCCCGGTATTTCCGCTGGTATTGGCGGACTTGCCTATGCCGGTATTCCGGTGACGCATCGTGATGTTAATCAGGCGGTGACGTTCCTTACCGGCCATGATCGCACCGGTCTTGCCCCATCTGCGGTCAACTGGCAGGGCATTGCCGATGGTAGTCAGGTCATTGTCATGTATATGGCCATAAAACACTTGCCTGAAATTTGCGCAAATCTGATCAATGCTGGCCGCAAATCATCTGAACCGGTTGCTATTGTCAGCAATGCCAGTCTGCCCAATATGACCGTATTGGAAACTACGCTTGGTCAAGCCCCTCAGGACGTGCTGGATCATAACATTACTCCACCAGCCATAATTGCGGTTGGTGAGGTGGTACGCATGCGCCAGTGCCTTGACTGGATAAGCCAGATGAAAGGCATACCGCCGCGCAATACTGATCCGCTTGGCACACGCCAACGCGAAGATAGCGCCTGATGGCAACCAATGGACTTGCGCTGACGGCAACCGCATCCGGATGCGGCAAAACGCTGATTACACTTGGACTGCTTGCCGCCATGCGCGATCATGGCTATGCGGTCTGTTCTGCTAAATCAGGGCCTGATTATATTGACCCCGGCTTTCATGATGCCGCCACTGGCCAGCATGGGCTTAATCTGGATAGCTATGCCATGCGGCCAGAATTGATCCGGCATCTGGCGGCAGGTGCTGATGGTGATCTGCTGATTGTTGAGGGCGCGATGGGCGTAGCCGATGGCGGCACCGCAAGCACCGCAAAACTGGCCGCTATCCTGAACCTTCCGCTTATCCTGATTATGGATGTCCGCGCACAGGCCGAAACCGCCGCTTTGATAGCAAGCGGATGCAAACATGTTCTGGGGCAGGCTGATCAACCGGCGCATATTGCTGGCGTTATCCTGAACCGGTGCCGTAGCACGCGCCACCAGACTATGATTGAACAAGCCATGCAGGATGCAGATATTCCGGTTCTTGGCGCTTTACCGGATGATGCCCAGCTAACCTTACCCGCCCGTCATTTAGGGCTTGTCCAAGCGGCAGAATTATCTGCTGATGGCACGCTTGATGGCGTTATAAAACATATGGCAAAAACCGTGGCTGATCATGTTGATCTGGCACAGCTTGCCGCGATATCCGCCCCGCTCAATACACCGCCGCCGCATCATATGATTGAACCCATGGCACCGCCTGCACAGCGAATTGCCATGGCTATGGATAAGGGTTTTGCGTTTTCTTACCGCCATCTGATAGAAAGCTGGCAACGGCAAGGTGCTGAGATTATTCCTTTTTCGCCATGCGCTGACGAAGCCGCGGATGCTAATGCTGATATGATTTATCTGCCCGGCGGCTATCCGGAATTATCGCTTCATATACTGGCAAATGCCAACCGCATGAAATCCAGCCTGATCAGCGCGGCCAAAAAACAGGTGCATATCTATGGGGAATGTGGCGGTTACATGATTTTAGGGGAAGCCATTATTGATGCCGATGGGCAATCCTATCCCATGACAGGTTTGCTTGATCTGACCACCAGCTTTGCCAGAAAATCGCTTCATCTGGGTTATCGGAAACTCACCCGACTGGCTGATCTGCCCTTGCCGCAACTAGCCTATGGGCATGAGTTTCATTACACCACAGCATTGATTGAAAATGGCCAGCCATTGTTTCATGCCCAGGATAAACAGGGCGCTGATTGCGGTCATATGGGGCTGGTCAATGGTACTGTTTTCGGATCATACGCGCATCTGATCGCGGCGGCATAACGCCTATACTTCGCGTTCATCCTTATTGCCGCGTTTAACCCGCAACACATGAACATGATCTTTATCATACAGCGCGGAATCCCTGAACGCATCGTCATGGTTTAATCCCCGCCCGACAAATATCAACGCGGTTCGGGTGATTTTGGCTTCCATGACTTTTTTCCGGATATTGGACAAAGTGCCATATAAAAACTGCTGATCTGGCCAGCCCACGCGATAGGCGATGACCACCGGACATTCTGCCCCGTAAACCGGTGCCAGCACCTGTTCGATTTCCCGCAAATTCCGCACCGACAGATGGATAGCCAGCGTCGCTTTGGTTCGTGCCAGATTTTCCAGTTCTTCGCCTTCGGGCATTGGCGATGATTTCATGGCTGTTCTTGTCAGAATAATGCTCTGGGTGACTTCTGGTATGGTCAGCTCAATACCCATTTCTGCCGCCGCCGCCGCATATGCCGGAACACCGGGGATAATTTTATAATCGATATCATGTGTTTTTAATCGTCTGATCTGTTCGGCTATCGCACCATAAAGCGACGGATCACCCGAATGTACTCTGGCGATATCATGGCCGTCTGCATGGGCGGCGGTAATAACAGACATAATATCATCCAGCGTCATTGACGCGGTATCCATGATAGTTTCGGCCTGGCTTTCTGCCACCACTGCTTCGGGGACTAATGATCCGGCATAAAGACAGGTCTGGCAACGGCGGATCAGATCACGCCCCTTTACGGTAATAAGTTCAGGATCACCGGGGCCTGCGCCAATAAAAAATACGGTCATTGTATTACCCTCTATGTATTATGTTTGTTTTCATCAATGCGTTTGGCATATCCGCGTGGTGTATAAACCGCTTTGCCGGTGCCGCGCTGAAAGCACTTTGATGCAGATGAGCCAACCATAACCACCGTCAGCATATCCACCTCATCGATTTCGAGTTCTGCCAGCGTCCGGTAATGCACCTGTTCTTCGGGTCGCCCCAGATTAGATGCCAGAACAACCGGCGTGTCAGCAGGCCGGTGTTGCAGCAATATATCCCTTGCCTTGGCAAGCCCGACCCGGCGGCGGCGTGACACCGGATTATAAAACGCAATAACAAAATCACCTTTGGCGGCGGCGTGAATACGGTTTTCGATATGCTCCCAGGGGGTCAGCAGATCAGACAGGGAAATGGTGCAGAAATCATGGCCAAGCAACGCACCTGATCGGGCGGCGGCCGCTTGCAGAGCAGACACGCCGGGGGCTGAGCCAACCGCAACCCGTCTGGCCGCATCAGAAACCCCGCCATCGCTTTGATCTCTATCAAGTAGCTCAAACACTAACGCGCCCATGGCATATATGCCCGCATCACCGGAACAGATAATAGCCATGTTGCGGCCTTTGCCTGCTTCTTCCAGCGCATAGCGGCAACGGTCTTCTTCTTGTCCCAGCGCATAATCAGCGCGTGGTTTATCAGCCGCGATAGAACCAAGCAGATCAATATAAAGATGATATCCCACCAACTCATCCGCCTTGCGGATCATGGCCGTGGCTTCCGGTGTTCGCCATGCCGATTGTCCGGGGCCAATACCGACCAGCATCACCTGTCCACGCGGAGTGCTATTCTGCCCCTGATTAACGTTATCCGGACTGATCGCCAGCGCGGCGGTGGCATGTGCGGTTTTTCGTTTGCCGGCAATCATAACGCCATCAATACCAGCCGCCGCAAGAGCAGAGGCTTCGGCCACGCTATGAGTGCCGATTTCATCAAAAACAACCTGTGACGGTTCTGCCACACGCGGCGTTTCCAGTTCCAGCTGTGCCGCCGGATAAAACCGTAACGGGACATTCAGATCATTAGCCAGCTCCAGCATCGCTGGTTCATCTGCTTTCAGATCAACGCTATATATACCGGCGATAATATGTGGCGATAAGTCATGATCAGCCAGCAATCCGGATACCAGTTCTGCCATTTCATCCGGCGGGCAATGGCGTGATGCCCCCACCCCCAGACAGGCCAGACGCGGATGATAAACCAATGCCTGCGGTGATGATGGCTGTGGCCGTAGCGATAGGATAATTGATATTTCAGCATCTGCGGCCGACGGTTTTATACCTGACTGCCGTGACATTGGTGCTAACCAGTCATGCCATGCCGCCGCAATGCCCGAATAGTGATCGTCTGGCAGATCAGACATAAGCCGGAATGGTGCGCCATCATTGAGCCGCGCCATTATTGATGCGGCGCCGGATGGATCAGCCAGAACAAATGGCATTGGCGGTTGATCCAGACTGACCCCCAGCCGGATATCACCAGCTGTTGTGACCGCCGCCTTACCGCCGGTGGATTGTGCCAGCATCTGTGCCAGCATATTGCCGCCATGATGCCCGCCCAGCAATGGAATGACGCTTGAGCCATCATCAGCGATAGATATCACCGGCGGTTCCGCCCATTTATCGGCCAGCTGTCCGGCAATGGCGCGGATAAGAATTCCGGCAGAACAAATCCCGATAACCGGAAAACCGGCGGCAAAGCTGTCTTGAATATGTGGCACGGTTTTATCAAACACATGATCAGGCATGACATCACCCGCATCAAAGCTGTCTGTTCTGGCATGCCATGACAGATCATGCGCGGCAATCAGCCCCCTTGCCAGTTCAGCGCCATGTCTGGTCATGCTGATTAAAACCGGAATGGGCATATCTTTGCTGATCACGCTATCCATGGATCGCTTCCTTTATAGATCAGTATCATGGAAAAATAGGGCGCATCTATTGGCGCATCTTTTAACGGCATGACCTGTTGATGCGGTAAGCTGGCATGGCTGATATAAATCGCATGATCCATCAGCCCCTGATCAGCAATCAACGCTCGCAATCTGTCCAGATGGCGGCCAAGTTTTATAATAACCACTGATTCCGATGCCGCCATTGCATCACGCAAGCGGTCATTATCCAGCGGCGCGGCAAGCACCGTCAATACATCCATCCGTGCCGCTAATGGCCGGAGCGCCGCCGAAGCAGACGCAACAAGCGATGACACACCAGCAATCATTTCAACCTCGACTTCATCCCGAAGCCGCGCCAGAAGATACATGAATGAGCCATAGAATAACGGATCGCCCTCGCATAACACCGCTACATCACGGCCAGCGTTCAAGTGATCCAGCAATGTTTCTGCCGCCGCGTCATATATCGCTTGCGCTGGTGCACGGCCAGATACCATAGGAATAACAATCGGCACCTCAATCGCGTCTGGGCGAATAGCATCTGCCATGATTTGCCGCGAAAAGCTGTCACCGCTATCAGGGGCGGGATAGGCAACTACGCTCACCTCACTGACGATGCGCCATGCTTTACGGGTGACTAATTCCGGATCACCGGGGCCTGTTCCAACCCCGAATAACCGGCCTTTTTTGATGTTCATTTTTCTGTTCCTTTTTCCCACACCCATTGCGTCACCGGCATGGCACTGCGCCAGCCACGATAGGGGCCAACCGGTTCGGCATGACTAACCGCAATCCGCACCAGACGGCCGCCGTGATGGTGATGTAACGCCAGCAGGATAGCCTCGCTTTCCAGCGTCACGGCATTGACCACTAACCGGCCGCCAGACGTTAGCCGCCGCATGACCAGTTCAGCCAGATCACGGCTTAACCCGCCCCCGATAAAAACCGCATCAGGTTGTTCCAGTTCTGCCGCAAGGGGCATGTTTTCCCCAATCACACCAGCCCATTTTGGCACACCTAGTTTGATGGCATTGGATTTAGCCACAGCTAGCCGGTCGTCCCGTAGCTCAACCCCTATGGCACGCGCATGGGCGGCGGCGCGCATCCATTCGATGCCTATTGAACCCGACCCGCATCCCAAATCCCATAGCAATTGTCCGGATACCGGTTTTAATCGCGCTAGTGTAATCGCCCGTATATCCGATTTTGTCAGCTTGCCGTCACTTTCATAGGCGCTATCCGCCAGCCCCGGAGCTGATGGATAAAATCCTTCCAGATGATCCGGACAAGCCACCGCCAGCACATGAAAATCAGCCACTTGTGGCGGCGTTTTTGCCCAGTCATTGGCGGTGCCGTCATATTTGGCTTCTTGCTGGCCGCCGATATAGGCCAGTGCTGTCATTTCTGCGGCACCTGCCCCCATCGCTATCAGCTGTTCTGCTGCCTGTTGCGGGGTCGCCGCGCTGTCAGCCAATATCAGCAGATGCGCTGATGGCATAATCGCCGCTCTGATCAATTCCACCGGCCGGCCATGTAACGTCATGGCATGAACATGCGCCATTGGCCAACCCATCCGGCTAGCCGCTAGCTGAAACCCTGAAACCGCTGGCTCTATCCGCATTTCATCCAGCGGAATTCGGGTGACGATACTGCTTCCTGCGCCATACCATAACGGATCACCTGTTGCGAGTATCACCGTTGGCTCACCACGCCAGCGGGCAAGCATGTCATAAATCCGGCTAAAGGGGCTTGGCCATGTGATGATTTCAGCGGTTGCATCGCCGGTTTGTGGTTGATCCTGCCTTAATTGCTTAACGGCGGCGATATGCCGATCCGGTGCAATAATATGCCGCGCGGATGTCAGCCGCGTGATCTGATCAGCGGATAAGCTGTTCAGCCCCGCCTCGCTCACCCCGAAAATATCAAGCCAGATCATGCGCAATCCCCATTGCCGGATGCGGCTATAATAGCCAGCGCATTGACCGCCGCCGCCGCCATTGCAGACCCGCCACGGCGGCCTGTTAGGGTGATATAAGGCGTGTCACAATGAGCGGATATTAACGCGTCTTTTGATTCGGTAGCACCAACAAACCCCACCGGAAAGCCCAGTATTGCCGCCGGTTTTGGCCAGCCTGATGCCAGCTGTTCCAGTAAGTGGAATAAAGCGGTTGGCGCATTACCGAATGCAACCACCGCTCCTTCAATATCCGGAAGCCAGCGATTGACCGCCGCCGCTGATCGTGTGGTCGCCAGCGTTTTTGCTTCTGCCGCGACATCAACATGATTGAGCGTGACAATAACCGGATTGTTAGCAGGCAGAAATCTGGCGGTAATGCCGGATGCCACCATCTGGCAATCACAGATAATAGGCTTGCCCTGCCGCAAGCTTGTTACCGCGCGTTCCACCACGTCATCCGACCAGACCAGATCATTAATAACATCCGGCATGGCTGAGGCATGAATAATCCGTTCAACCAGCGCCGCCAGCGCTGGCGGCAAATCAGCCAGTGATGGTACCGCCGCGCGCACCCGTTCAAAGGATTGCGCATAAATCGCTTCAGGGTCCTTGATATAATCAAAGCGTTCTGGCATCAGTTTTTATCTTTTGGCCTGTTCAGCACTGATTTAGGGCCTAGCGGATGATCCGCTTGCGGATAGGGATGGTGATGGTGATCATGCGAATGGTCATGATCATGCCCGTGGTCATGCGAATGATCATGTGAATGGTGATGGTGCTGATCCATATTCAACCGGCATTCACCGGTGCAGAATGTGGTGCATAGCTGACAATCCTCAACATTGCTTCCGGGTGCCGATACGCCCATGCCCTCGACATGGTGATGATGGCTTTCCTGTGGCAATCCCACTTCGTCCTCAAAACCCAGAACAGCGGTGCGATATTTACACATCGAACAGTTCATATTATTTGATCCGTTCAGAATTTCATGCACCCGCTCAACAAAGGTTTCGATCACCTGATCATGGTCATTCAGATATCCGGCCTTGACGAAAGATACATCCGGATGGCGGTCAGCCACGGCATCGGTGAAACCGTAAATGCGGTCAATCAGTATTCCTGAAAACAGAAAATACGGGAAAACGACAATGCGCTTGAAGCCTAGCTTGGTGACATTTTCAAGGCATGGTTCAACCAGCGGAAAAGTCACGCCGGAAAATCCGGTTTCGCACCAGCCTAGCCCAAGGCTTTCGACCAGCATCCGCGCCACTTTGGCAACATTTGAATTCGCATCAGGATCAGACGATCCCCGGCCAATCACCACCAGACAGGTATCATGGCGTTCAACAACGCCTTCGGCTTTATCGGCCGCATTCAATGCTTCTGTTACGCGATCACCCGCGGCTTTCAGCATTTTCAGATCAATGGCAAGCTCACGCCCATACTGTATCGTGATATCATTCTGGCTAGCGTAAGTATTAAGCACTGACGGAATATCATTTTTTGCATGACCGGCGGCAAACAGCATACCCGGTATGGCCAGCACATGATTCACGCCCTGTTCACGCAATTTATCCAGACCGGTTTTAATCACCGGCGTGGCGAATTCCAGATATCCGTATTCTACCGGCCAGTCAGGAAAATATGCTGGCAATTTTTCAGACAGAACAGCAAATTCGGCAACAGCTGATTTTGATCTACTGCCATGACCACATATCATGACCCCGTATTTAGGCTGGCTGGTTTTTGACTGTTCTGATTGTGACATGATAATCCTCTAAGATATAAAAATATTAAATGCGGTTATTTTTAATTCAGATGCCATTTTCAGGCACAGCATCAGCGTCAACATCAATGTCAGCGCTGGCCGTTTCAATCGCCTCATCCGTGTCATCATCGGTTTCATTTTGGCGGCCACGCAATATGCCCCATAATACCACACCAGCACCAGCCGCCGCTAATCCGGCCACCCCGACCAAATGGCCGTGACCGGCCAGATCACCAATATGCCCCAGATGGGCAAAGGCCAGTTTCGGCATCAAGATTACTAGCCCCATCACAAGCCATTTAGCCCCAAGCCATTTAGCTCCAAGCCATCCAAGAGATGCTAATTTCATAAATGTCATGATGTCATCCTTTCGCTTCTATCAGGTCAATGTCAGCGAAAGGTGGAAATGCTGATATCGGCGCCGGATACAGCCATATATGCTTGGCTTGCATTCCGCACCATAATATTAGCAACGGGCCTAAGCTATGGCTCTCACTGTTTTGTGAGTCCGCCGCACCAAGATCAATTCCACCCTATTAAACAAGGAACCCTATATTATTGATATAATATGGATTGGATTTATCAGCAATCAAATTATAAAGGAAGGTATGATTACCATTACCACCATCCTGATCTATGCCATCCCGTTAGCGTTTGCTATGCGGGCAATAATTCTGGCTATTGCCTTGATTATTGATGCCATCATTGGTGAGCCGGATATATTATGGCGATATCTGCCGCATCCGGTGGTTCTGTTCGGCCGGCTGATCAATATATTCAGCACATCATGGCATTCTTCCCGCGCCACCGGTTATGGCCGCCGCATATACGGGGTGATTGCTATATTCCTGCTTGTCATGATTGCCGCCCTGATAGGGGCTGGATTAGCCGCGTTAGGCCGGATAGCTGGGGCGTTTATTCATGGCGAATTATGGGGCGGTTTATGGGGCGGTTTATGGGGTGAATTATGGGGTGAATTATGGCCGGTGATCATACTGGAGACGGTGATTGTCACCATATTACTAGCTGGCCGTAGTCTGGATCAGCATGTCCGCCAAGTGGCCAATGCCCTAACA
>JABIWM010000123.1 GCA_018701255.1 Alphaproteobacteria bacterium
GATTTTGAAGTCGCCGAAGAAATGATCAAGCATTTTATCCGCAAAGTGAACGGCAAGATGCCTCTATCCAGCCCACGGGTGATTATTTGTGTACCATCTGGATCAACAGCGGTGGAACGCAGAGCCATTCAGGAATCAGCAGAATCCGCTGGTGCCAGACGCGTATATCTGATCGAAGAACCTATGGCGGCGGCTATTGGTGCCGGTCTACCGGTGACAGAACCGTCGGGGTCTATGGTGGTTGATATTGGTGGCGGCACGACTGAGGTGGCTATCCTGTCGCTAGGTAACATTGTTTATGCCCATTCTGTTCGGGTTGGCGGTGATAAGTTTGATGAAGCACTAATCAGCTATATGCGCCGGACGCATAATCTGCTGATTGGGGAAGCCACAGCGGAACGGATCAAAAAAGAAATTGGCGTAGCATTAAAACCACAAGGATCAAGCGGCCGGAAAGAAAATGTCCGTGGCCGTGATCTGGTAAACGGGGTGCCAAAGGAAATTATTATCACGCAATCGCAAGTCGCTGATGCATTGTCGGATTCCATCCGCCAGATTGTTGAGGGCGTTAAGGTTGCATTGGAACAAACGCCACCTGAACTGGCGGCTGATATTGTGGAAAAAGGGATTGTTCTTACCGGTGGTGGCGCTTTGCTGAACGAAATTGATACGGTCATCAGAGAAGCAACAGGTCTGCCGATATCCATTGCGGATGATCCGCTGACATGTGTTGCGCTAGGAACAGGACGTTGTCTTGAAGAAATGAAAACGCTTCAGAACGTGCTGGTAGGCGCCTATTAGAGGAAACGGTATTGGCAAAGATAACGACGGATCGTAAGAAAGGTCGTCGATCAGCCGGTCTTTTTACCCATCTGATCATTTTTGTTACCTGCGTTGTGCTTATGCTGGCCGGTAAAGCAGATATTTCTGCCATGAACTCGGTTCGTGGAGTCATCGCCGGATTTTTCACGCCGATTGCTGAGGTCGTAAGCGTTCCATTCCGCGCCATTGGTATCATGGTTGACGGTATTGGTAACATTACCCAGATGCGCGAAGAAAATATCCAGCTCAAAGAAGACGTAAAACAATTGCACCGCTGGCAAAACGAAGCCGATATGCTATTGGCTGAAAATCGGCAATTACGCGCTTTGAGCGATTTTCCGGCACCCATAGGGATGCAATCCATTTCTGCCCGAATAGTAGCTATCAATGCCGATAGCTTTGCCCATTCGGTGATGATAAACGCCGGTGCCAAGCAAGGCATCCGGAAAGGCGCAACCGTTGCTACCGAAGACGGGCTGGTTGGTATTGTTGTTGATGTTGGCCATTTTTATGCGCAAGTTTTGCTGATTACTGATCTCAACGCCATGGTTCCTGTCATTTTGTCAGATACATCATGGCCAGCGGTTGCCGGTGGAAATAACTCATATACGCTTGATTTGCGATTTGTTCCGCATCAGGCTGAACTGGAAGTAGGCGAGCTGGTACAAACGTCTGGTCATGGCGGTGTTCTGCCAGCGGGATTGCCGGTTGGCCGGATCATTCAGGTAACCGATGATTATGTCCGGGTTAAGCCCATTGTTGATTTTCAACGGCTTCGCTTTGTGACGGTGTTCATGTGGCCGGATGATAAGGATATGCCGTCTGATGATATCTTGACCCAGAGCTATTCCCCGCTACCGAAACAGGAAAGTGAGTTTAGTCTGGAAGGCATAAATGCGCTAGGTCAGCGCACCGGTGATGCCGCAAGAGAGGATCAGTAAGTCATGGTTATCTCTTTAGATTCCGGTCATCCTACATTTCTTCATCAAATGATGGTTGCCAGCGTGTTTTTTCTGCTAATCATGGTGGAATCCTCGCTTGGCTATTTTTCGTTTTTCCATGGCGCAACGCCTAAGCTGATCATAGCGATGGTTTTTCTGATGGCTATTTTCAACAAAGAAGATATCCATCTGGCTAATTTGGTATTGATAGGCATTATATTTGACAGTTTGCAAGGTGCACCGCTTGGCTATACGTCATCCGTAATGGTGCTGGTCAATATTATCGGGACTATCGGGAAACGCCGGTTTAATGATATGCCCATGTCTTATTTATGGTTGGATTTTGCGATGGTCATGGGGCTTGTGATGTTTTATTGCTGGCTTTGTATTTGCATTTATTATCAATCACTTCCGGCGGTAGGGCCGCTGGTTTTTCAGTATAGCTCAACAGTATTACTTTTTCCGGTTATGATATTAATTTATCAGGGCATACAATATATGGTTGAAATGGTGAGCCGGCTGAAATGATCACACGCAAGGCCAAACAGTTTGAACGTTCTTTGTCGCGCCGCGCCTTATTCATTGGCGGCGGTCAGGCCTTGGTGACATCTGTGCTGGTCGGGCGTTTATTTTATTTACAGGTGATGGAATCCAGCGAATACGAAGCTCTGTCTGATCGTAACCGGTTTGATTATGTCATTATGCCGCCGTCACGCGGACGCATTTTTGATTCAAAAGGCCGTTTGCTAGCCGGAAATGCAGAAGCATATGCGCTGAATATCGTTCCGAAATTGACCAAAGATTTACATGAATCATTGCGTACGTTATCCGAACTGGTACGGCTGGATGATGAACTGATTGCCGAATTGATGGATAGAGCAAAAGAACAGCCATCATTTTTACCGCTAACCATCAGAGACGACTTGACCCAGCGTGAGGTAGCACGCGTGGTGGTGCGAACACCCGAATTGCCGGGGGTTAGCTTTGACCGCATTGAAAAACGGATTTATCCGCAAGGATTACTAACAGGCCATCTGACGGGATATGTTGGCCGTGTAACGAAAGAAGATATCGAACAGGGCAGAGCGCATCCACAGCTGGTAAATATCCGTAACGGAAAATCCGGTATTGAATACGCATTCGAACAAGATTTGCGCGGTGAGCCGGGGCGTGAGCAGATTCTAGTCAACGCGTTAGGCCGGCCAATCAAGAAATCAGTAAAAGAACAGCCCGTTTCAGGGAAAGATATTAATCTGACTATTGATATTAACCTGCAATCCTATGCGGCCAGTATTCTAAAACGGGGTCGCAATACCCCGCTTTCTACCAGCTCGGCAAAAGTCCAGCGTGCTGTTGCGGATAATCCCGAATTATCCCGCATACTGGCAACATCTGATGGTCAGGTTTTCGAAGACGCCTTAGGTCGTGTTGTCCCGCCGGAAACTGGATCAGTTGTTGTGATTGATATTCATACCGGCGCGATTAAGGCCATGGTATCAACGCCTACCATTGACCCGAATGTGATGTCGGGACGGATTAGCCATAAAGAATGGGATACCTTGATTAATCATCCGCGGACGCCATTGCTTGACCGCTGTATCAAAGGCCAATATGCACCGGGGTCTACCTTTAAGATGGTGGTTGCGCTTGCCGCATTAGAAGCCGGTATTATTACCGATAGCTCACAATTTTTCTGTCCGGGTCATAAAGAGCTGGGAAATGCGAAATTCCATTGCTGGAATAAACACGGCCACGGGCGGGTTAATGTCATAGAAGCGCTGGAACAATCCTGTGATGTATTTTTTTATGAGCTGGCATTAAAAACCGGCATCAAGCGAATATCCGCAATGTCGAAACGCTTTGGGCTAGGTGATAATACCGCCATTACGATACCGGGTGAAAAATCAGGGCTTATTCCTGATAAAGCGTGGAAACAGAAACACATTGGTGAGGTATGGACACCGGGCGAAACGGTGGTTGCATCAATCGGGCAGGGCTATGTTCTGGCCACCCCTATTCAGCTGGCGGTGATGACAGCACGCATAGCTCAGGGCAAAAACCGGATCAAACCGGTCATGCGTGAGAATGAAATCGCATCCGATTTTGATCCGATTGGCGTATCAGCCGCATCAATGGATATTATCCACCGTGGAATGGACGCGGTTGTAAATGGTAAAAAAGGGACTGCCCGAAATTACAAACTCGATCTGGATGGTATTGCCATGGCCGGTAAAACAGGCACTGTTCAGGTCAAACGTATCACCAAGGCCGAACGTGAGCGCGGTATTGTTGATAATATGGACAGACCGTGGAAGTTTCGGGATCATGCGCTATTTACCGGATATGCGCCGCTGGATGATCCGAAATATGCTATTGCGGTTGTTGTTGAACATGGTGGTAGCGGATCAAGCGGTGCCGCTCCGATTGCACGGGATATCCTGACCTATATATTTGAGCAGGGCATATGAAACAGCTGATCCAGCCACGGCATAAACCGACCTTCAACGTGCCATTGCAGAGCCAGAATAGTGGCGATAAACACTGGTTCTGGACAACCCCGTGGCTAATGCTTCTGGTGGTTGGGTTAATAGGTATGGTCGGGGTGCTGGCATTATATTCGGCGGCGCATGGGGCGTGGAGGCCATGGGCAATGATGCATGGTATCCGGCTCGGCATAGGTTTTATTCTGATGCTGGTCGTGGCCATGTTCCCGATACATTTTTTCAGACGATATGCGGTTGTCTGGTGGGGATTAGCGGTAGTTATGCTTGCCGTGCTTGAGATTATTGGCACTGGTAAAGGCGTGCAGAGATGGTTTTCTATTGGCGGATTTAACTTACAGCCATCTGAGCCTGCTAAACTGGCTGTACTCATCATGCTAGCCACATATTTTCATAATATATACGCGGATTCGATGCAATATTTGCGCACCTATATTCCGGTTTTGGCGATTGTGTTTATCCCGTTTATTCAGATCATGTTACAGCCGGATTTAGGCACATCACTGATGCTATTGTTATCGGCATCTATTATCATTTTTGTGGCTGGTATTCCACGATGGATGGTAATGACGGTCATTGGTCTGGTGCTGGCGGCGGTGCCTATTGCGTGGACCATGCTTTATTCCTATCAGAAAAGCCGGATTATGGTGTTTTTAAATCCTGATCTTGATGCTCTGGGTGCTGGCTATCAGGTAACGCAATCAAAAATTGCACTGGGTAGCGGCGGCGTTGTCGGAAAAGGATATCTGCAAGGAAGCCAGAGCCATCTGGATTTTCTGCCAGAACGCCAGACAGATTTTATTTTCACCATGATTGGTGAAGAATTCGGCTTTTTTGGCTGTATTTATGTGATTGCTCTATATACCGCGCTTATCTTTCTTTTGCTTAAATATAGTTTTTCGGTGAAAACGACATTCTCACGGTTACTTATTATCGGTGTGGCCGCCATGATCAGTTTCTATGTCACGGTAAATATTGGCATGGTGTCCGGTATTCTGCCGGTGGTTGGTGCGCCTCTGCCTTTGATATCTTATGGCGGCACCGCCATGCTTACCGTGTTTTTAGGGCTTGGGCTGGTGATGAGTGCTATGCGTAATGATCAGGATATGAAGGATTAATGGCGTTAACAGAAACCAGACGCCAGACGTTAACAACAACATCACGATTGCGTCTTGCGCTAACGCCGGCCATGAAACAGTCGTTGCAAATCATGGCGTGGCGCAATCATCAGATCACCCGTTTTATCCGCGATCTGGCCGTTGATAATCCATTTCTTGATGTTCATTATCCGGAACTGTCAAACAAACGCGCCGCCGATATGCCGGTTGATTTTCCTTTCTCGGCAGGGATGGCACTAGACCGGCCGGATATATCACTTCACGCCCATCTGATGACAGAAATCGGGCTATTATTTCCTGTCGGATTATCACGCTCAGTTGCTATGGCATTGATAGAACATATCACCCCCGCAGGATGGCTTGATGGGGATGCCGCCGCCACCGCCGCCAGATACGGTATGCGAGGAGCGCAATATGAAACGCTGCTTGGTCAGTTGCAACAGATTGAACCGGTTGGCTTGTTTGCCCGCAATTTAACAGAATGTCTGGCGCTTCAGCTCAAAGAGCAGGGGGAGATTGATGCGGATATGCAAACGCTGCTAACTCATCTGCCTGTTTTGCTTGATAAGGGGTTAGATGGGCTGGTGCGGGCAACACGGTTAAGCGCCGATAAGGTGCACATGCTTCTTAAGCGATTACGACATCTTGATCCAAAACCCGGTGCGCGGTTTCTGGCAGATGATGGTGATATTTACCGTCCTGATCTGATTGTGAGCTATAAAGAC
>JABIWM010000017.1 GCA_018701255.1 Alphaproteobacteria bacterium
CTGCCTGATACACCAGCGACAACATCATCCTGCGTGATCATTTTAATAGCAAGTGGTGCCGCTTCTTTCGGGCTGGCCTGATCGTCATAAACGACTAATTCCAGCATATTACCATTAACGCCGCCATTAGCATTGACCTGCTCAACAGCTAGCTCAGCACCATGTAGTGCGGATTGACCATCGGCTGCCGCAAATCCGGTTAGCGGAACATTAAAACCGATTTTAATGTTTTCAGCGCTGGCAATGCCAGCATAACTAGCCAGTGACATCGCTCCGGCAATAATTGGAAATATTATCTTTTTAAACATAGTTTCCCCCTGTTAGAGATTTTCATAAATAGTTCAATAAGTATGCACATAATATTTTAGCATTTTTATAAAATGTCAATCAAACATCTTTTTGCTAACTACTTTTTCCTTCCAATCCGTCTGCGGCTTTACCTGACGCACCCGGAATACGCATTTCAAATACCTCGGTGACAGAGGTATAGTCATAATATCCCAACCTTGCCAAAGGCCGGATGCGTGGAATATCCAGCTTACCGTCTGGGGTAATGACATCATCATTCACATGAATCCGCACAACCTCACCATAAACAACCTCAACCCATCCATGTGCTGAATTGCCTTTTAGCCGATGCGTGGATAGATACCGGCATTCAAAATGCGCCGGGCTTTCTTTTACGCGTGGACATGGGGCGTCAACGCATGAAATAGGCGTGACACCAGCGCGCAGAAATTCATCTTCATTGGCATCAAGTTCCATAGCTGAAATATTAACCGCCTCACGCAGATCATAAGTAGCCATATTCCAGACAAACCAGCCGGTTTCTTCGGCATTAACAACGGTATGTTTGCGCGCACCATTGCTCAGCTGATTAGCGGCAAACATCACCATAGGTGGATCAAAAGTCAGATTCTGCCACTGGCTATATGGCGCCAAGTTCGGCACGCCATCCGTTGAGATAGTAGACAGCCATCCAATTGGCCGCGGAACGGTGCAGGATTTGAACGGTGAAAATGGTAAGGGGCAATCATCAATGCCGGGTGCATAATGCATAATGTCCTCTAATCATTTAAAATTGAAGGTAAGTTTAATCCATGCTCTCTGGCACATGCCAGCGCTTCGTCATAACCGGCATCGGCGTGACGCATCACGCCTGTTGCCGGATCATTCCACAGCACTCTTTCCAGTCGGGCATCGGCGTCTGTTGATCCATCACAGCAAATCACCATGCCGGAATGTTGGGAAAAGCCCATGCCAACACCGCCGCCATGATGCAAAGATACCCATGTGGCACCAGATGCGGTATTAAGCAACGCGTTCAATAATGGCCAGTCGCTAACCGCATCACTGCCATCACGCATGGATTCTGTTTCACGGTTAGGGCTGGCTACTGAACCACTGTCCAGATGATCACGGCCAATAACAACCGGAGCTTTCAGCTCACCGTTCCGAACCATTTCGTTAAAGGCAAGGCCAAGCTTATGCCGCTGGCCAAGACCAACCCAGCAAATTCGCGCGGGAAGACCTTGGAAATGTATCCGCTCGCGCGCCATATCTAGCCAGTTATGCAGATGCGGGTCATCAATCAGCTCTTTGACTTTAGCATCGGTGCGATAGATGTCTTCGGGATCACCGGATAAAGCACACCACCGGAATGGCCCGATGCCGCGGCAGAATAATGGTCTGATATAAGCTGGAACAAAACCCGGAAAGGCAAACGCGTTTTCCAGTCCTTCTTCTTTGGCTACTTGACGAATATTGTTGCCATAATCCAGTGTTGGAACACCGGCATTCCAGAAATCAACCATAGCGGCAACATGGATTTTCATACTGGCACGCGCGGCGGCCTCAACAGCTTTCGGGTCTGATTCACGCTTGCTACGCCAATCCGCTAGCGACCAGCCAACCGGCAAATATCCATTAATCGGATCATGGGCGCTGGTCTGATCTGTTACGATATCCGGCCGGATACCCTGATCATAAATCTGGCGGAATATTTCTGCGGCATTACCGATTAGGCCAATGGATTTTGCCTCGCCTTTTGCTGTCCATTCATTGATCTGCTTGATGGCATCTTCAAGGGTATCGGTTTTTTCATCCAGATAGCCTGTTTTGAGCCGCATATCGATGCGCGTTTCATCACAATCTACCGCCAGACAACAGGCGCCAGCCATAACCGCGGCCAGCGGTTGCGCCCCGCCCATACCGCCAAGTCCAGCAGTCAAAATCCAGCGGCCAGTCAGATTGCCATCATAGTGCTGGCGGCCAGCCTCAACAAACGTTTCATAGGTTCCCTGAACAATGCCTTGCGTGCCAATATAAATCCATGATCCGGCGGTCATCTGGCCATACATGGCCAGACCTTTGCGATCCAGCTCATTGAAATGATCCCATGTGGCCCAGTTTGGTACCAGATTGGAATTGGCAATCAGCACTCGCGGGGCATTGGAATGGGTTTGAAACACGCCAACAGGTTTACCAGACTGAACCAGCAAAGTCTGGTCGTCTTCCAGATCGCGCAAGCTAGCGACAATAGCATCAAAGTCTTTCCATGTTCGCGCCGCGCGACCAATGCCGCCATAGACAACCAGCTCATGGGGGTTTTCCGCAACCTCGGGGTGCAGATTATTCATCAGCATTCGCAACGGTGCTTCGGTCATCCAGCTTTTGGCGGTGAGTTCTGTACCTGTATCGGGATAGATTTCCCGAATATTGTGCCGTGGATTGATTTTAGTATCGGTCATCTGTTTCTCCTACCAATCTCTTGAATGTATGGGGGTGCTATCTGTTAGAATTCTCTTATTTTTCGGGTGATGATTTTTCATCAAAAAAATGGTCTATTCCGGCGCTTTCAACAAGAAGCCCATCACGAATGAGCTGTGTCATCATATTGATATCTCTGGCCATATACCGGTCGTCTTCGAGGGCGGGAATATGCTGTCTGATTGCGGCCGTAACCGAACGTAATATGGTGCTTGTTTCTAGCGGCTTGCGGAAATTAATTCCCTGTGTGGCGGCTAATGCTTCAATAGCAATGATATGCGCCAGATTTTTTGTCATGCGCATTAATCTTACTGCGGCATGTGCCGCCATGCTGACATGATCTTCCTGATTTGCGGATGTTGGGGTGCTATCGGTTGAACATGGATTTGCCAGATGCCGGTTCTCACTCATCAGCGCCGCCGATGTGACTTCTGCAATCATGAAACCGGAATTAAGCCCCGGCTTCGGAGTCAGAAATGGCGGCAGATGGAAAGATAAATTAGGATCAACCATAAGCGCGATTCGGCGCTGGCTAATCGCACCAGTTTCGGCAATAGCCAGCGCAATCTGATCAGCGGCAAAGGCAACAGGTTCCGCATGAAAATTTCCGCCAGATACAATCAAACCTTCATCAACAAGCACAATCGGGTTATCGGTGACGGCGTTTGATTCTATTGCCAATGTTGCGGCCGCCGCATCCAGTATATCAACCGCTGCTCCCAGAACTTGTGGCTGACAGCGAATGCAATAGGGGTCTTGCACGCGTTCATCATCATCACGGTGGCTTTCTCTGATGTCTGATCCGTTTAGTAACCGGCGGCTTTCCTTGGCTACTCTGATCTGGCCGTTGAGCCCGCGTAAGGCATGAATGCCGGGCAGGGTGGGTGATGTTGAGCCCATGATGGCATCGGTGGTCAAAGCCCCGGATATGATTGCTGTCATCACCAGCTGGCGGGTTTGCCATAATCCGATCATGGCCATTGCTGTTGAGAACTGCGTGCCATTAATTAATGCTAATCCTTCTTTGGGGGCAAGCACCAATGGCTCTAAACCGGCTTTCTGAAGCGCCGCACCACCTGCCATGTGTTGCCCTTTATAAGTAGCTTCACCTTCACCAATCAACACAGCCGCCATATGCGCCAGCGGTGCCAGATCACCCGAAGCACCGACAGAACCCTGTTCTGGTATGACGGGAATAACATCTGCCGCCAACATATTTTGCAGCATCATAATCATTTCCCAGCGAACACCGGATGCCCCGCGTGCCAGGGAATTGATTTTGAGCATCATCATCAGTCTGGTTGCGGCCACGTCAAGCGGTTCACCCACACCCGCGCAATGCGATAAGATCAGATTGCGTTGAAGGATTTGAACTTCATCAATATTGATCCTGACAGAAGCCAGTTTACCAAAGCCTGTGTTAACACCATAAACAGGCTGATCACCGGCGGCGGCATTGGAAACTAGCATAGCCGCCTGATCAACTCTGTCTTTGGCGGCAGGATCAATCGTAACATTCTTGCCGTGTCGCCATAAATGTTCCCAGTTCGTGAGAGACATATGTCCCGGTTGGATCACAAATGGTGTCGTTGTCATAATTGCCCCCCGATAACACGCCGGATTAATGGATTATATCCGATGCGGTAACTCAGCTCAGCCGGATGCTTGATTTGCCAGAATGCCAGATCAGCAACATAACCCTTGGCCAGTCGGCCACGGTTTTCTATGCCCAGTGCTTTAGCGGCATAATGGGTCACGCCGCGTAGTATTTCTTCCGGTGTCATCCGGAACATGGTTGCTGACATATTCATGGCCAGCAATAGTGATGTCATGGGGGATGAACCGGGGTTACAATCTGTTGATACCGCCATTGGCACTTTGTGCTGTCGAAACGCATCAATTGGCGGTAATTGTGTTTCGCGCAAAGTATAAAAAGCACCGGGCAGAATAACTGCTACTGATCCTGCATCTGCCATGGCTTTTGCGTCATCGGCATTGGCATATTCCAGATGGTCAACAGAAATAGCCGCGTAACTTGCCGCCAGTTTCGTTCCACCCAGATGTGACAATTGTTCGGCATGTAATTTGACAGGAAGACCGAGCTCTTTTGCTTTGTCAAACACTCTGGCGATTTGTGCCGGAGTAAAAGCAATGCCTTCGCAGAATCCATCCACGGCATCAACCAGTCCTTCGGCATGGGCAGCTTCCAGTGATGGGATAACAACCGCATCAATATATTCATCAGGATTATCACGATATTCGTCCGGCAAGGCATGCGCCCCTAAAAACGTGGTTTTGATCATGATATCCCGCTTAGCCGAGAGCGCGCGGGCGGCGCGAAGCATCTGGCATTCGGTTTCAATATCCAGCCCGTATCCGGATTTGACCTCAACAACACAAACGCCCTCAGCAATCAAATGATCCAGCCGTATCAACGCGGATGCGATCAATTCATCTAGCGTGGCGGCGCGGGTTGCCCTGACGGTTGAATTAATGCCGCCACCAGCCCGTGCCAGTTCTTCGTAACCAGCACCATTTAAACGCATTTCAAATTCAACAGCGCGATCACCGCCATGAACAATATGCGTATGGCAATCTATTAATGCCGGCGTGATTAACGCGCCTCTGGCATCATGAGTTATGATGGTATCCATCTTGGCACCCATTGTGGCATTGCTCAAATAGGGGCAATCCCGATATGCGCCAACCCATTCTATTTTATCGTCATTAATGACTAATGCCGCATCATTAATGATTCCATAATCATGATCATCGCTTAACGTGACTAATGTGGCATTATGAATGATCTTCATGATTATACCCTTGCTTAGTATGATGGCTTAGTATTATATTCACTTAATATGTATGCACATAATAAGATGGGGATCAAGTCATTAACAAGACATTTTACAAGGAAAGTTGATTATGGGGGAAAGCGGCTTGAAGTGAACCAGCTGTTTTATTATCTCTTGCCAAGCGGCTGAGCTAGCATTTACCCTGAATGTATAAATCACAAAGGAATAAAGTCGGTTATGTACACCATTACGGCAAATACAGCTCTGACAGATCACGGCTGGCTAGATCATGTTAAAGTAACAATTATTGATGGCAAAATTGATCATGTGACAACATATCAGGATGATGCGGATACAACACAATCGGATATCCATGTGCCGGTTTTGCTTCCTGCTCCGTGTAATCTGCACAGTCATGCTTTTCAACGCGCGATGGCTGGATTAACCGAATTCAGAGGCGACCACCCCGAAGACAGTTTCTGGACATGGCGCCAATTAATGTACCGGTTTCTGGACGCGCTCACCCCCGAAGACGCGCGGGCAATTGCGGCGTTGGTGCAAATGGAAATGCTGGAAGCCGGTTATGCCGCTATTGGTGAGTTTCATTATCTGCATCACCAAGCGGACGGCACGGCCTATGATGATCTGGCAGTAATGGCGGCGGCCATTACCAATGCCGCCATGGAAACAGGTATCGGGATGACTTTGCTTCCGGTTTTATATCAATATGGCGGTTGTGATCAGCGACCCCTTGGCGCGGGGCAAATCCGGTTTGGTAATCAGATTGATCAGTTTTATAATCTTTATGACGCATCGGCACAGCTGATAAAACATCTGCCTGATGATGCATGCATCGGGGTAGCGCCACATTCGTTACGGGCGGTGTCGCATGAAGGGTTGCTGGCGGCGGTGGCGATGGCACCGGATGCGCCATTACATATGCATCTGGCCGAACAGCTGGCTGAAATTGATGAGGTGAAAGCCCATACCGGCGCCAGACCAACAGAATGGGTGCTGGATCAGCTTGATGTTAACGGCCGGTTCTGTTTCATCCATGCCACACAAATGACCACATCCGAAACCGAAGCCCTAGCCGCATCTGGGGCAGTGGTCGGATTATGCCCGATCACGGAATCCAATCTTGGTGACGGGATTTTTGATGGGGCGCGTTATATGGCACATGGTGGCCGGATTGGTATAGGGTCGGATTCCAATATCCGCATATCGCTGGTCGAAGAATTACGCACGCTGGAATACTCGCAACGCTTGCGGGACAAAAAACGCAATATTCTGGTTGGTGACGATAGCTCAGTCGGGCGATATTTATGGGATGCTACTAGCCGTGGTGGTCATCAGGCCTTGGCTCGCCGTGGCGGCAATATTAGCGCTGGCGGCTGGGCTGATCTTATTGGTCTGGATAGTAGCGCGGTTGATTTGATAGATATTCGCGGTGATCGGATTCTGGATAATCTGGTTGTAGCCGGCGATAAATCCATGATTAGTGATGTCTGGTCGGCCGGTCGGCATATGGTAAAATCTGGCCGTCATATTCACCGCGATGCCATTACGTCACGTTATGTAAAGCATGTAAAAACATTGCGACAGATAGCCTTATCATGACCCGGCAAAGCTGGCATATGATTAAAGACCAAGTCATGGAAAAGCTTAATTCCCGGTATTGGTTGCCGGGTGATAAGCTTCCTAATGAAGAAATCATGGCGCGTGATTTTGGCGTGGCACGAACAACACTTAATCGCGCCTTAAGGGATATTGCCAAAGAAGGTTTTCTAATTCGCCGGCGCAAGGCAGGCACGTTTGTTGCCACTCACCCTGTTCGCCGCGCTGTCGTTAACATACCGATTATCCGGCATGAGGTAGAAACAGCGGGAAAATCGTATACATATAAATTGCTAGAACAATCTATAAAAACCCCACCCGAAACCATCAACAATCAACCCTGTCTGTATATTAGAGCGTTGCATTATGCCGATCATATTCCGCATGCTCTGGAAGAACGCTGGATAAACCATCATATTGTGTCAGAAATTCTGGATGCTGATTTACATACCATCAGCGCAAATGAGTGGCTTGTCCTTAATGCGCCTTTTTCTTCTGGGTTAGTTGGGTTTAGTGCGGCTAATGCCAATTCTGAGCAGGCGAAAATTCTGGGCTTGCAAAACAAAGACGCTGTTTTTGTTGTTAATCGTGACACATGGCAGGATGGTGTTTTTGTTACCAGCGCCAGTATTATCTACACAAGCACTTACAGGGTAGAAAGCTATTTATAGATGTGGTTATTGCCATTCGGATGACCAGAGTCCCCCGACAGGTAAGGCAAGCAGAGTTAGCAATTATATTATATACTTATAATATTATATTATATACTGTCATTTACTGGTCTAAATTTTGCATTACATTTTAGTAATTTATTGAGTGTTTTATAATGGTATCCAGAGCTAATTTTTTTCGTAAAGTAGGGTTTGGCTTAAAAGCAGGTGACGATATCCCATCTGATCCGGTTGATTGGGCACAGGCACAAGTTGATGTTGCCCCGGATATGGTCTGGGATGCGCCTATACCGACCGATGCGGAAATGCAGGACAATTATGCTAAATTTGTGGTGACAGACAGGATAGTCTTAAGAGAAAAATACAAAGGCGATAGAGATGGTTATGAAGCGGCAAAAGATAAGCTGCGTTACGAAACCGGAGAAAAATATTACGAAAATCTTGAACTCTGTATCCGTCATAATACAGCATTGAAAAGCGGCGCCCCTGTATTTGAGCGGCTCTGGATGTTCTGGTGTAATCATTTTGCCATTATAGATAAAGACTTTCTACCGCAGTTTTCAACAGGCCCTTACCACAGAGAAATTATCCGCCAACATATGACAGGTCGATTTGTTGATTTGGCAAAAGCCGCAACCACAAGCTGGGCAATGATCCATAATCTGGATAATTCGGAATCTGTTGGCCCGAATTCAGAACAGGGCAAATGGCGCAAAAAAGACGGACGAGTTGCTACCGTTAACGAAAATCACGCGCGCGAATTACTGGAATTGCATACTGTATCTCCCGCGGCGAAATATACGCAGGATGATGTTGTTGCGCTGTCATATATTATGGCAGGGTGGGAACACAAATGGTCAAAAAAACGCGAAGAATGTAACCCTGTCAAATTTAATCAGAAAAAGCATCAGCCCGGTACACATAGCGTGCTAGGAATAGCCTATAAGCAGAAAGGGCTAACATCCAAAAATAAGCTGATTGATGCTTTGGATGATCTATCAGAAAACCCGCATACCCGCCGGTTTATTGCCTTTAAATTATGCCGTCATTTTATTACTGATGAGCCAACCGATGCGATGATCGCGCCAATCATAAAAGCATGGGAAGACACGGATGGTCACTTGCCATCTGTTCATAAAGCTCTGATTGCGGTCATTTACGACCATACGAATAAAGAGCTGAAGTTTCAAAATCCGGAAGTCTGGCTACTGCAAATGGTAAATATGGCGGAAATGAACTGGCCGCCGCAAGCAAAAGACATGAAATATAATTTTAAAACAAAACCAAGTTATCTGAACCCCCAGGCAGAAAATATCATGCGCGAGCTGGGGCATAATCCTTACCGGCCGATTCAGCCAAATGGATTTTCTGATCTGGAACGCGACTGGATATCGCCTGAGCTGCTTATCAGACGGTTAGCACTGCCGCAAGAGTTCAGCATGTATATGAAAAGCCAACTAAATGTGGAAGCCATCATTGAGAAAAATTGTAGCTTTCCAGATGAGCCCCTAAAGCAGATGTCAAAAATGAAGACGCAATTACATAGACTACAATATCTTTTCCCTAGTTACTGGATGTTAAAAGCATGATGAACAGACGTGATTTTATTCTTGGGTCGATAACACTGACCATGTTGGGCTCACCTTTATTTTCTGCCAGAGCGGAACAGCTGGAGAAACGCAATCTTGTTGTTGTCCTGCTCAGGGGCGGCATGGATGGACTTACCGCTGTTCCGCCTAGAGACCCTATTCTTGCTAGTCACCGTCCAGACATTATGGTTGAAAACACATTGCCGTTGAATGCGGATTTTGATCTTAACCCCAGATTGCAGGAATTTTATAAATGCTGGAAAGAAGGCAAGGCATCCATATGTCATGCAACTAATATTCCGTACACGATGCGATCACATTTTGAAGGTCAGGATGTGATGGAAAGCGGCGGCCGTACGCCGTTTGCTTTATCAACAGGCTGGCTTGGCCGTGGTATTCATGCGGCAAATCTGGACGGGCTCGCCATTTCGCTGCCCATGCCGTTATTGTTACGAAGCCCGACAAGCGTTGATAATTATTATCCGACCTATCTGGACGCACCATCATTAAACATGATGCAGTCGGTTCACGCATCCTATCCAGCGGATTCTTTGCTGGCACAAACCATGGAAAAGGTGATTTCCCGGCCAGTATCAATGATGAAATCGACGTCATCCCGTGATGCGCATGATCTGGCCAGAACCGCGTCACGGATGCTGGCAAAACCGGATGGCCCGCGTGTGGCGGTATTTGATATAGAAGGCTTTGATACCCATGCTTCACAAGGTGGCGACGAAGGAGAGCATGCCGATAAGCTGGCGGATTATGATCTGATCCTGAGCCGTTTAAAACAAGGCATGGGTGATGCTTTTGACAATACACTGATTGTTACGTTAACCGAGTTTGGCCGTAAGCTGGATCAGAATGGCGGCAATGGAACCGAACATGGATATGGAACGGCGGTTCTGCTGGCTGGCGGATTGGTCAAGGGCGGCATGGTGCATGCGGACTGGCCTGGATTGCAAAAAAAGCATCTCTTTGAAGGTCAGGATTTGAACGCAACGATGGATGCACGGTCGATATATTGTTCTGCTATGGCTACTTGCTTTCAGGTCGATTTTGAACAATTAAAGCGTGATGTATTCTGGAATGAACCGCTTGTGGATTTAACTGATCAATTGTTTGTGTAATGTTCTGAATCCCCACCGCATGCGGGCGGCGTCAATGGCAATTATTCACAAACGGTTTCCATCGACACAAAAGTCGACGTGGATGCAACATGCGGAAGCGATGATATATTTTCTGCTAATTCAGTCCGGTATTTACGGATATTTTTTGTCCGCACTTTAAGCAGATAATCAAAATTACCGGCAATCATGTGGCATTGCTCAACTGATTTTAGCTGACGGACGGCATCATTAAATGTAGCCAGTGCATCTGCCCGTGTATCGGATAAAGTCACCTGCACAAAAGCGATATGATCCTGCCCGATTTTGGTAAAGTCGAGCTTCGCCACATAACCGCGAATAAATCCGTCTTTTTCCAGTTTCTTAATTCGTGCCTGTAAAGGTGAGGGCGATAGCCCGACATGTTCAGCCAATACTTTTAGTGTTGATTTGCTATTCTGTGAAAGCAGGTTCAAAATTCTGGCATCAATAGCGTCCATAGATATTTATCCTGTTATTATTATATTATTAAAAAATATATCTTATTATATATAAATTTAAGGGAAATAAAATTGTATAATGCTGTTATGCAGAAAAAATATAAAAACCTTTAAGTGTATAATATATGCATGAGTCATTTGCAAAACGCGAGGCCAGACATGAACATGCATGATCATATTTTATCAGAAACTGATTGGGCGGCTGATCTGTTTCCAGTATTAGCGGCTGTACCTGATGAAGTTGCACAGGTTGATTTGTTCCGTGCGCATCCTGCTCTGACATCCGAACAGCGCGCCACATCGCGGGACAAAGCCATGCAAATCACCGCGATAGCGAGGCGCACCAGCCGGCTTTTTTCAGCTGAAAAAATTATGACGATTTATAAATTATCCACTGCCGAAGGCCGGATGATTATGGAACTGGCAGAAGCCTTGCTCCGGGTGCCAGATAAAACCACGCGTGATTTTCTGATATTTGACAAATTATCGCCGGGTCACTGGCTAGATGGTAATGCCAGTGGCTTTTTAAAAGGCATGACTTCTGCGCTGGCGCTGGCTAGTGGTATTGTTAGCGGCAAGCAACATCATGGTCTGACAGCAATGGTATCAAAGCTGGGGGTGCCAACGGTGCGCCGCGCCATAGAAACCGCCATGCGTCAGATGGGTGGGCAATTTGTATTTGCCGAAACAATAGAACGGGCCGTTAAAAACCTTAAACCGGATGCGTCATTATTTTCGTTTGATATGCTGGGTGAAGCCGCGCGATCAGCTGAGGATTGTGACCGTTATCATGCCGCCTATGAACATGCGATTAACGTTGTTGGTATGAAAGCATCGCATGATGCGGTTAATAAAAACTCAGGTGTATCAATAAAACTATCCGCATTGTCCTGCCGTTTTCAATCACGTTACTGGCCATCAAGTCACGCAGACTTAATGCAACGGCTTATTAAGCTGGCTGTTATGGCGCGTGGTTATAATATTCCGCTTACCATTGATGCAGAAGAATTCGGGCGGCTGAAACCCAGTCTTCATATCTTTGCACAATTACTGGCGCATCCGGAATTACGCGGCTGGCACGGGCTTGGCATGGTTGTTCAAGCCTATGGGCGGCATGCCGGTGCGGTTATTGACTGGCTAGAGCATCAGGCAAAAATCAATCAGACACGCATTTCTATCCGATTGGTAAAAGGCGCATACTGGGATACCGAAATTAAACTGGCACAGGAAAAGGGGTTAAAAGATTTCCCCGTATATACCGATAAATCACATACTGATCTTGCCTATCTTGCGCATGCCAGACGATTGATGGAAGCATCCGAATGCTTTCATCCCCAATTTGCCAGTCATAATGCCTATACGCTTTCGGCGGTGGTATGTCTGGCTGAACATATAAACCCCACATCATATGAGCTACAAAAACTGCATGGTATGGGTGACGCGGTGCATAGTGAGATAAGAAAAATATCTTCTGCACCATGCCGGATATATGCTCCGGTCGGACAGCATGAGGATTTGCTGGCTTATCTGGTTCGCCGGATACTTGAAAATGGGGCTAGTTCGTCTTTTATGAATCAGCTGGCAGATACCAGCATTGATATTGCCCATCTGGTAAATGATCCTTATGACATGCCAGAAAAAAAATCGGCATCACCGCAATTAGGGACAGATTTATTTTTGCCTGAACGCAAGAATAGCCGTGGTTTTGATGAAGAAGATATTAATACCATCCGCGATTTTGCGAATAGCATATCGTCGCCGGATTTACCGCCAAAGCCAGTCGATGCTGATCATCATTCTGTTATGCTAGCTTTTGATCAGTCCAAACAATCATCATGGAAATATAAAACGCCAGTGGAGCGTGCGGATATTCTGAATCAGATTGCTGATCATTTTGAAACTGCATCGGCTAGATTATATCATCTGCTGGTGCATGAAGCTGGTAAAACCATTGATGATGCCGCTGGTGAGTTGCGTGAAGCGGTTGATTTTTGCCGGTATTATGCCGCGCAAGTATTAACCCTTGATCCGGTATCTAAACCGCGTGGGTCAGTTGTTGCTATATCGCCATGGAACTTTCCGCTGGCCATATTCACTGGCCAGATTGTAGCGGCATTAGGCGCGGGTAACGCGGTACTGGCCAAGCCTGCCGAACAAACGCCCCGAATTGCGGCGGCGGCGATACATTTAATGCATCAGGCCGGTGTTCCGCATGATGCCTTGCATTTGTTATGTGGGACAGGGGCATCGGTGGGACAGACGCTCACCACGGCTGGCCGTTGTGACATGGTGGTGTTCACCGGCTCAACCGATACCGCCAAAGTGATTGAAAATGCCATTGCTCAATCGGCAAAACCGCAAGCGCCACTCATTGCCGAAACCGGCGGCCTTAATGCCATGATTGTTGATAGCTCGGCATTATTGGAACGGGCGGTAGATGATATTCTGACTTCGGCTTTCCGGTCTGCTGGTCAACGGTGTTCGGCGTTGCGTATGCTATATGTGCAGAATGATATCGCTGAGCGTCTGATCCGGATGCTGGGTGAGGCGGCGGCGATGATGACGGTTGGACATGCCGCCAATATGGATACAGATATCGGCCCTGTTATCGATGATACAGCCAAGGCGCGGATAGATAAGCATATTGATGCGGCACGCCAGACAGGGCGGTTAATCTGGCAGGGGGATGCACCTGAAAAAGGATGCTTCTGTTCGCCGGCCATGATCCGGCTTGATGGTATAGCTGATCTGGAATCGGAAATCTTTGGCCCTGTTCTGCATATTGCAACGTATAAAGCTGGTGAAGAAAGCAAGGTCGTACAAGCGATAAATGCGTCCGGATTTGGTCTGACTTTCGGGATGCATAGCCGCATTGATTCCAATATCGATATGGTCTGCGGTGCTATTAATGTTGGCAATGTCTATATTAATCGTAATCAAATAGGTGCGATTGTCGGCTCACAGCCATTTGGCGGCAATGGGCTTTCGGGGACAGGGCCGAAGGCAGGCGGGCAGCTTTATCTGGGGGCGTTTTTGCAGAATCAGGGCGGTGCTGATCAGACAGTGCCAGAGATAAAATCATCGCAAGTGATGCCCTCACCATCTGGTGAACGCAATACCTATATGATCGCACCCCGTGGGCATGTGCTGGTTCTGCATGCTGATGCTAACCGGCGGAAAACGCTAGCCAAGCTGGCTATGGATGCGGGTAATACGGTAATGGAACAGTCAGATATTCCAGAACATTTTCATGGTATTGATGCGGTTATGACAGCGCTTGATGGATCAATTGATATCGGGGATTTGCGGCAATCCATGCATCAGTCCGGCAAAGCGATCATACCATTGATCACCGATGCTGGCGGCTATGGCTGGTTATTTCATGAAAAACATATCTGTCAGGATATGACCGCGTCTGGTGGTAATATAGATTTGCTGATGCAGTGATAATATAGAAAACCGTTAACCGGTGCAGATCAATCAGATTTTCAGATCAAGGCGCGGTTTCCAGAATGGCCGGAACAGTTCGATTTTCGGGCAACGGTTCATGACTACCCGTAATCCGGCTTCTTCTGCCAGACGCGCGGCTTTATGATCAATCACACCAATCTGTGACCATAGCACTTTCGCGCCGATGGCAATGGCTTCTTCTGTAATACCATACAGGTCTTCGGATTTGCGAAACACCTCAACCATATCTACCGGCCGGTCGATATCAGATAGTTTGGGATATACTTTCAGCCCCCTGATCTCATCAAGGCCGGGGCGTGGATTAATCGGTATCATATCATAGCCGGTTTCATCCAACACACGCAGAACACCATAGCTAAACTTCGTCTTATCCGGACTGGCACCAACCATGGCAATGGTTTTTACCGAAGAAAGGATATCCTGAAGATACGCATCTTCATATGGCTCATCATGATTCATATATGTCATCAACTCTTATCCTCGGGACTCGCAATATCTGCTTTTAATTCATGTGCGGCCAGTGGGTCAAGAAATGGATTGCGGTAAAGCTTATCATGGCTTTCCACGCCAATTTCAAAAACGCAGTCTGTTTTTGCACGCGCCACGCATAGAATGACATAGCCGTCATTGATCTGCCGGTTATTCAGCGCAACTTGCGCCCGTTGATCTATGTCGCCATCAATCAGCTTGGCAGCACAGGTAATACAGCCGCCATATTGACAGCCATAAGGCAAATCCACACCTTGGTCACGCAGCTCATCCAAAAGCGGCTTGCGGCCTTTGACGTGATAGGTGGCGTTATCCCGGTTAGCGATAGTGATTGTTTTCATAGCCAGATATCGCTTGTGCAATCACCGCCGGGGTAACGCATTTCATGGCAGCGGCTTGGGCCGTTCGGCTCATTACCGAAATTGACGATAAAATCAGGATTAATGGACATGCCGCCATTCACCGGATCGCAGTCAATCATGACCATCACGCCGCCTCTTTCTCTGATGTCTGGATAAAACTGATTGTCCCATGTGCTAAACAGCGATGTGGTAACATAAAGCCGCTTGCCATCCAGACTGAGCTGAAACATTTGCGGGCCGCCGGCCATTTTGACTCCGTTAACAACAGGCGCGCGCCCAAGCAATCCGCCCATCCAGACTTGTCCGGTTAATTTGGGGTTATGCGGATCAGAAATATCATATTGCCGCATATCACCATGGAGCCAGTTATTCAGATAAAGATATTTGTCATCCATGGAAACCAGAATTGCCGACATTACCCCCGGCACTGGTATCGGCCAGTCGGGATGCGGTTCATTTTCCACATCAATAATTTTTTCCCATTGCCATTTGCCGCCATCATCCTTCCAGAAGTGAATGACGTTGGTGCTTAATGCCGCACCGCAAAACCCATGCGTGCTGTCGGGGTTATGATGGAACTTCACCTCAAGCGGGATTAATCCGTCTTCGCCCAGATACATGGTTTCAACAGGTTCACGTTTTTCAAAATCCCAGAAATGCAGCTCGCGCCCGTATTTGAGATGCCCAACTTCTTCCAGATCAAAACCCGGCATAAAGGTATTTGGCGCCGCCCATTCAGATGAAACCATGACATTATGGCGCGGCTGATACCAGAAATCATAGCCAAATTTGATATCACCCATGGAGTTTTCCCAGCGGCCAAGGATATTAAAATCCTTATCCATATGCAGATAACCACCCGGTGCTTCGCCTCTGGCATTGCCCAGAAAAGAAATAATAATCTCACTGCCCAGACAATGCACGGTATGCGGGCCCGACAGATCAACTTTGGATTTGATGGCATTGCCTTCAATCACTTTATGCAGACGTGGGGCGCGTGGGTCGGTTGCGGTATCAACAATATGCAGATTGTTTGACCGTACCCCCGGCAGGATCAGATATTTGCGGGACATGCTGGCATCATCATGACAGGACGAACAGGCGTTCCAGCCCATATGGTGCAACTCATCACCAATCCCCGGCATCTCTAGCCGGTGGATCACTTGGGAATAGCTGGGGCTTTCGGGGTCAACATCAATGGTCGCCAGATAATCGGGTTTCTGGATTCCGGTTCCGGTATAAATCGCAATGGTATAAAGCAATTTTTCTTGCGGCGATTCGATGGCTTCCTGAGGGCTTGAATAACCGGGGCCGCAACATTCCATTTTCCATCTCCTTAAAGGCACATATCCTGATATGCGTCATCCTATAAAACCTGCATCCGGTTGGCAATGCCTTGCTCTTGTTTTATGGTATAGAGGATTAGAAGTAGACAGTGAGCATGAAACAGTGAGCATAAGACAGTAAAAATATGACAACAACGATATATGTAGATGCTGATGCCTGTCCGGTCAGAGATGATATCATTACCATCGCAATCAGGCATAACGCGCCGGTGCTCATGGTCTGTAATGGCGGTATCCGGCCGCATCCGCATCCGTTGATCAATTTGAAAATTGTACCAGCCGGGCCTGACGAAGCGGATAAATGGATAGCCGAGACGATTGCGGCAAACGATGTTCTGATCACTAGCGATATTCCCCTAGCCGCAAAAGCCGTAGAAAAAGACGCAATTACCATCCGTCCCGATGGCACATGCCTGACCGGGGATAATATTGGCAACACATTGGCTAGCCGTGATCTGATGTCAGATATCCGCGCCGCTGATCCGTTTCATCAATCCCGATCAAAGCCGTTTTCAAAAGCAGATAAAGGCCGGTTCAACCAAATGCTAGATCAAACACTAACCCGCCTATGCCAATGATTCGCGTGGATGATTATCAAAATACTCTTAAAATACTCTTAAAATACATGGGATGCCCATAGTGTTTCCCATGCCGCGCCTTTGGGGTCGGTGGCTGGATCAATGGCGCGGAACAGCACATGATCAAGCATATAATCATATCCTGTTTCTGTCTGTAATCTGACCTTGCCCTGATCATCCGTGTTGAGGTCGATTGTTGTGACAGCACCATCTGGCGCGCGGGTGAATACCGTTACCGGCACATTGATCATGGGTTGCCCCTGATATATCAGTCGGGCGGTTACAGACTGGCTGGTATCCGAAATGAATTCCACATCGGTGATAATAAACTCAATTTCCATGCCGGTGGCGGCATCATTCACCTGCCTATTAGCGGCGGCCATGAACAGGCTGATCTTGGCAAATCGCTTATACCGTTCTTTGAAATGATCTCTGGATAACTGCCTTGCCAGATGCTGATCAGGAATGTCAGATGCTTTTTTGTTTTGCGCGAACGCAACAAACTTATCCCATTTTTTATAGGTCAGATAAAACCCGATGGTTTCATAGGCAATAACCGTATGACCAGCATCCGCAGACGCCGGAAAGGAAATGGCCGGACGATCCCCCGGTCTGGGGGTCAGAAGAATTTCTCCTTCGGCGGTTAACCGTTTCAACATGACAGCTCGATCAGGAATAAAGAATTGCGCTGATCCGGAAAACATCTGCCCTAGCCGGATATCAATTTCAATCTGATTATTGGCATTAATCATCGGCGCGGCGGTTTCCAGCCATAGCTCATGCGCTTTAACACTTGATGCAGGCACGGCGATGATCTGCAAAAATACCGACAGCATGATGACGTGTAAACACGGCCGGAACAAAACTACTTTACTGACAAATTTCATCATACTGTTATACTCACAAACAATGTTGTATCGTCAAGAAACAAGTATGAGGGTGTCTGTTTTTCGCATGTTTAGGTATCCGTTTATCCAATCTGAAATCAGGTCTATTTTCACAGCCCTTTTCATGCTCGGTTTTATGTTATCCGTACATAACCATGCGCAAGCACATGAAATCCGGCCGTCAGTTATGGATATCGGGCTTTCCCAGAATGGATCAGATTATCTGGATATCCGACTGGGGTTCACCGCAGAAAGCTATCTGGCTGGCATGGATGTATCGGCCTTATCAGACACGGATAACAGCCCGGTTGCTGATGAATATAACCGGCTTCGGATGTTGCCGCCGGAACAATTGGCCGCATTGGTGGAACAGGCATTTCCACAGCTGGCTCAGGATATTGTTATCGCTCTGGATCAACAGGTATTTACGCCCGGGTCATGGGAATTGCAGGATATTATTATAGAAGATATCACCAATCCGGAGCTGATCAGAGAAACGCAAATCCGTTTTCGGGTACCATTTCCAACCCCAGCTCTGGCATCTTCTCTGGCATCCTCTTTGGCATCATCCCCTGATGGGATGGCCATGGTAAATATCAATTGGCCAATGGCTATGGGCGGCTTGCTGATCCGTCAGCATGGCGATAACAGCAATGCCAGTTATGTTGAGTTTCTGCCTATGGGCGGCCAGAGCAGGGGGTTTGCGCTGGGTGAAATTTATCAATTATCGCTATTCGATATAGCCCAGCGATATATCCATGCGGGCATTATTCATATCGTACCATATGGGCTTGACCATATTCTGTTTGTAATCGGATTATTGGCGTTCAGCCGATCTGGTCATCATTTGCTGTTACAGATCAGTTTATTCACGGTCGCGCATACATTGACATTGGCGGCGGCTAGTCTGGGCTTGATCACGTTATCGCCAGCCCTTATTGAGCCGCTTATTGCATTATCAATTGCTTATATTGGTGTGGAAAACCTGCTCCGTTCATCCCCGCAAATAACCCCGCAATTAACTCTGATGCGGGGCGGCGTGGTGTTTGCCTTTGGTCTTCTTCACGGGTTGGGATTCGCATCGGTGTTAGCTGATTTCGGCTTGCCTGATACGGCATTTCTTGCTTCGTTGATCAGCTTCAATATCGGCGTTGAAATTGGCCAGTTGATAATTGTTATACCGCTATTTGTCCTGCTCAGATTTATTCTGGTAAAACCAGAATATTATAAAATCATATTTCAGGTTCCGGTTTCTGTTTTGATAGCACTGACAGGCATATACTGGGCACTGGAAAGAGTAGGGATCATCTAACTATTCTGAGTGGTCATACGATCTGTAAATAAAGACGTAGTTAGCCCAACGTATCATCCGGTTCAGGCTCTGCCCCTTTTCTTTCTGTGATCAGCCGATAGCATTCGGGTGCTCTGTGACGGGCAAAATCGAAAAAAGTCTGGCGATATTGTTGCGCCATATCCAGATCAATCTCAGCGTGAATTACTTCATCTTCCAGCGTGTTACTCTGGGCTACCACCTGACCGGATGGGGCTGTAATCACACTATTGCCAATAAGCGATGAGCCTTCTTCAGCCCCGCATTTCGCCGTTGCAATTGACCAGACAGAATTCTGATAAGACCCGCTTTGCATGGACAGGATATGATGAAAATCTGCCAATGCGTCAACATCCGCAAAACCGCTATGATCAGCAGGAGTGTTATATCCCAGACAGACAAGTTCCGCTGCTTGTAACGCTAACACGCGCCAGCCTTCGGGCCAGCGGCGATCATTACAAATCAACATCCCTATTCTGGTATCCAGCATCGGCGTCACTGGAAACCCCAGATTGCCCTGTTCAAAATACCGCTTTTCTAAATGCTGGTGATCGCGGTTAGGTTGCGGTTCGTGATAGCCGGGCAAATGCACTTTTCTGTATTTTCCACAAATCTCACCATTTTGATTAACTAGAATGGCGGTATTAAAATAACGGGTCTTCCCATTCTCAACTGTTTTTTCCGCATAGCCCAGACTAAAGCCGATATGATGTGTCTTGGCCATTTCAAATAATGGTGCCGTATCTATATTCGGCATGCTGGTTTCAAACCACATATCCAGTTCATCCGGATCATCAATCATCCATCGGGGGAAAAAACTGGTTAATGCCAGTTCTGGAAAAACAATAAATCGTGATCCTCTGGCGGCGGCCTCCTGCATCATATCCGTCATACGCCGAACACAGCTCTGGCGTGTTTCTGCGCGCGCAATTGGCCCCATCTGAGCCGATGATACAATATATTTTCGCGTCATGAGTTTCGTTTTTTCGCCGTTGCGTCCATATCCAGTTTGCCATTTGAAATGATGACGCCATAATCACGTTCAGCAGAAGCCACGCTGATTAGTTCATCCAGCACATCTTCATAGACATCTTCTGCACGTCTTTCCAGCGCATTGCCATATCCGCCAGCTGACGGGCCAATCGCCAGAAATGTATCGCCTATGTCTGTGGTATGATATGGAACTTTGGATGTTAGTGCCTCAGACGTCCCATCAGAATGGATGAGATGTAGCTCAGCTGTCTGGCCATCTTGTCCGCCTTTAAATCCCCAAGGCGCAAATTTATGGCCTTCACC
>JABIWM010000124.1 GCA_018701255.1 Alphaproteobacteria bacterium
GAATTGAAATTCCTGCGTATTATCATAACTCTGTTCAGTGAGCGGAATTGACCAGAAGAAAGACAATGGCCCAATAGCCGTGTCCCAGAAAAAGCCGTAACCAAAAGATGACCGTAAATCATTATCATCTGCGCCAGTCACACCGGTGGGGTAATCGGTTCCCCATAAAGAGCCAAAATCATAGAACACTGTCCAGCGTAGTCCCAAATCCGGATCAAGACCATAACTTGATATGATGTTAAGCGTTCCGGCATAATACTGATTTCCGCCAACAACAGAATCATCGCCGCTATCACGCGGGCCGATACCATCACCTTCAAAGCCGCGAATCTTTTTACCGCCAATCACAAACCGGTTTGATCGCGACACATTTTCGCCAAGACCATCAACAACACCAATCTCACCGCCAACACCAATAACAAAGCGCTTGAAGTTAAAGGGCAAGAAATACTGGGCTTCCATGGTTGTTTTTATGTACTGAACATCACCGCCAATACCGGCAAAATTATTTGACACAAGCCAGTAATACCCTTCGCGTGGGTCGTATCTGCTATCTCTTTTATCCTGCTGGATGGTATAGCCTATCTCAGTCACTAATTGTGCGCCTTCGTCACCACTGGTGGAAGTTGCGGTCGTGGATGAGGTAGTTGTTTGTGTTTCTGCCAGCAAAAAACCATATCTGTGATAGTAATCATTATTAGCACTAAACCCGATTGACGTATCAAAGCCCTGTTTTTCAAGTGTTACATCCGAATAGGTTTCTTCGTCACGAAAAACATCCAGACTTCCACGAAGATTTCTTTCCCATAAATAAGGCTCTGTAATCCCCAGTCTGAAATTGGATTTGCTTCCCGATACGGCAACATTTGCCCGCACACCACGACCAGAACCCAGAAAATTGCTTTCCTCAATACCGATCTGAACAGACCCATCATCAACAGATGAATAACCAAAACCCAGAGAAAAATTGCCTGTTGCCTGTTCTTCTACGGCTACTTCAATAATAGATTGATCAGATGTTGACCCCGGCAAGACGCGGCTGGTCACGTTTGAAAAATATCCAAGGTTACGAATTTTCCGAATAGAGTTTGTCAGTTTAAGCTGGTTAAAACTGTCACCTTCGACAAGCTCAAACCGGCGCCGGATGACGCGATCCAGCGTTCTGTCATTGGCAACAATGCGGATTTCTTCAACAAAATTGCGCTCAGCACGGTCAATATTAATGGTTAATGCCATGGTCGCATTTTCTTCGTCTAACTCAAAATCCGGTTCAACATTCACAAAAGCAAAACCAAACTCACCCAGCTTATCGGTGATGCGTGTCAGCGTGTCATCCATATAACGAACATCGTAAACATCCCCGACATTCAGCGTTGATTCTGCCATCAGAATATCATTATTCACGCTCTCAATTTTTGAGTTAACAACAATATCCGACACTGTATATTGCTGTCCTTCATCAACATGAAAAGTAAGAACAAAACCGCTGCGATCTGGTAATAATTCGCCCGAAGACCGGAGAATAGAAAAATTAGCATACCCATTCTGCAGATAGAACTGACGCAATTTCTGCTCATCTAGGGCAAGTCTGGCCGGGTCATATTTATCATTCGAGGATAAAAATACGTACCATTTCTTTTCGCGTGATGCGATGATATTACGCAAAGCACGGTCGCTGAATTGCTCATTACCAATAAACTTGACCTTGCTGATCTTAATCAGAGGGCCTTCGTTAACTTCAAAAATCAGATCAACACGTTTATCCGGAAGCTCAATAATCTTTGGCTCAATCTTGGCTGCATAACGTCCGCTCTGGCGATAGACTTCCATCAATATCGCCTTGCCTTCCAGCGCAATGCTACGCGTGAAAACGCGTCTTGGTCTGATGTTCAGAATCTCAAGCAGTTGTTCGTCTTTGAGCACGTCATTGCCTTCGATATTAACGCGGTTAATAATCGGGTTCTCATCAACAGTCACAATCAGACGGTCGCCATCAAGACGGAGCTGAACATCATGGAATAAATCAGTAGCAAAAAGTGAGGTGATAATTCCGTTAAGCTCCAAGGGTGAGATATCATCCCCTATTTGAACAGGCATATAGGATTGAACCGTCGAAGCGCTAACTCTTTTTGCTCCCTCAATCACGATATCGGAAATGGTTACTTCCTGTGCTTGTGCTATGGCGATATTTGCCAAAAACATCATGCTTACAGTATAAAGTATTAGTAATCTGCGCAAAACGGGTTTCATTAAACTCTCCACCTTTTCAGGTATATTATAAGACAATTACTGACGTTTACAAAGGATTAACCATCCATACACCAATAACATAAATCAGATTAGCACGGCGATGTAACCCAGCTCATCACATCAAAAAAGGTGAACATGACAATAAGGGTTAGCAAAAAAGCTATGCCCAGACGCATGATCCATTCCTGATATTTTGGTGAAAGCGGCTTCCGCATCACCGCTTCCAGTCCGAAAAATACCAGATGCCCGCCATCCAGCGCCGGAACCGGCATCAGATTAACAAAACCCAGATTAATAGATAACGCCGCAATCAAGATCAGAAATTGAATAAATCCCCGTTCATCAAGCGCATTCTGTGCCGCCTCACCTGTGATTTCGGCAATCTTGACAGGGCCGCCCATTTCACCTTTATTGGCCTGTCCGGTGATCAGCCGCCCCAAGCCGCGCAACATGGCCAGTGACAGGGTATAGCTTTCTTCTACTGCCGCCATAATGGATGCGCCAAAACCAAGTTGCCTGACCTCACCACTACGGCTGACAACACCAAGCTGACCATATTCGGCACCGCGACACTCATCAATAATGCGCGCTGGCGTAACCGGTACATCGCTCACCATACCATCCCGATCAACCGTAAACATCAATTCGCGCCCCGGGCTTTCGGCCACATACATGCGCAGGTCATTAAAATCATCAACAGCATATCCATTAACGGTAAGGATACGGTCGCCGATTTGCAATCCGGCCTGATCCGCGGCGCTTCCTTCTATCAGTTCATCAATCACTGGCGGGGTAAATGCTTTTCCCATCAGCATGAAAACAACGGCAAAGATGGAAATACCCAGAATAAAATTGGCAATCGGCCCCATGGAAACAATGAATGCACGGCTGGCTAGCGATGCTGACATGAAACTGCCTTCTTCGCCGGCGGCGGCCGCATCCGGTATTCCAGACGGGTCTTTATCCCCGCGCATACGAACATATCCACCTAGCGGAATAGCGGAAAACCGCCAGCGTGTGCCATGTTTGTCGTTCCAGCCAAACAGCTCTTGCCCGAAACCGATAGAAAACACCTCAACATAAACACCTGAACGCCGCGCCGCCCAGAAATGTCCGTATTCGTGGATAAACACGATAACGGTCAGAACAAATAAAAATCCGAACAGAAAAATGAGAATATCTAGCATGTGTTATCGTCTTTCCTCTAGCCATGCGGCTATGCGTGTCTTTGTTTCCATATCTATTGCAAGAACATCATCCAGATGAATAGCAGATGCCGAAGGCGCATGCGATAAGGCATAATCAATAGCCGCCACAATATCTGTAAACCCGATCCGGTGGTCAAGAAATGCCGCTACCGCCGCCTCATTTGCGGCGTTAAGAATAGCTGGTGCCAATCCACCAGCCTGCCAAGTTTGCCGTGATAGCTTTACTGCCGGAAACCGGTCATGATCAACGGCCAGAAAATCAAACTGCCCAATAGCGGCAAGATCAATATGATCTGTTGCCCATGGCAGGCGATCCGGCCACGCCAGCACATATGATAAGGGAACCCGCATATCAGCAGGGCCAAGTTGCGCCAACATGCTTCCATCTGCATAATTTACCAGCCCGTGAATAATGGATTGCGGATGAATAACAACCTTTACCCTGTCTTCGGGCAAATCAAAAAGCACACAGGCCTCAATCACTTCTAGCCCTTTATTCATCATGGTGGCTGAATCAATGCTGATCTTTCTGCCCATATCCCAATTCGGATGGCGCAACGCCTGATCAGCGGTAGCATGATCTAATTCGTGTTGACTGGCATGAAGGAATGGCCCGCCGGATGCTGTTAGCGTGATGCTATTGATGGCTTGCTGGTGATTATGTGACCATACTTGAAAAATGGCGTTATGTTCAGAATCCGTCGGCAGAATGGTGCCGCCATATTTGCGGCAGGTTTCCATGACGATAGCACCAGCGGCTACCAGCGATTCTTTATTTGCTATGGCACATGTTCCGCCATGTTCCAGCACTTTCAAGCTAGGCAATAATCCAGCCACGCCGCTAATGCCATTAACCGTCAGATCACAATCTTCGGCCAGCAGATCAAGCAACGCATCCATGCCATGATGGATATGACAATTCATATCAGCTAGCTGGGCTTTCAGCTGATCATAGCCATGATTGCCAGTCAGAACAACATGCACGGGATGATGCTGTCTGGCCAGTGTTGCCAGTGCATCAATATTGGAATGCGCGGCCATAATATGAACTGAATATTGATCCGGATAGCGGCCAATCAGATCAAGAACAGACGTACCTATGGAACCTGTTGCCCCTAATATATTCACCGTTTTCGGCATGGGTTTCGTCATCCCAGCCATCCATTGGCCAGCAACAGATATAACATGGGGATAGCAAGCAAAGAGCCATCAAATCGATCAAGCATGCCGCCATGACCGGGCAGAATCCGGCCAATATCTTTTAAATCGTGACAGCGTTTATACCATGATTCCATCAAATCCCCGGCAATAGCCAGTATAGCCAACACCCCGCCAAAGAGAGCAAAACGCATGTCCTCACCAGATATCACCGCATATACCAGAATGGGAACAGGGCTGAATAGAACACCGCCAATAGCACCGCTCCATGTTTTAGCCGGACTAATCGCCGGCCATAATTTGGCGCCGCCCAGCTTTCGGCCAACCAGAAAGCCCATGGTATCAACCACCGCTACCGTGACCAGCGCAAGAACAAGCCAGATACCGCCATGATCCAGTCGCAACATGGCAATTAATGATAAACCTAGTCCGGCTAGCAACAGCATCATTATCACGCCGGATATATGGCGAAACGAAAACAGTCCGACAAAGAAAATCGCTAAAGCCATGAGCGTGCCAGCCATATAAATACCAGCCATATTAATACCAGCGGGATCAGTATCATATTGACC
>JABIWM010000125.1 GCA_018701255.1 Alphaproteobacteria bacterium
CCATTTTTCTTTTCCTGTTTAATGAGCTCACCTGCCAAGGCGATATAAGCTTCTGATCCGGCACAATTTATATCATATAGCAACACTGGCAGACCATATGAAGGGGCTTCGGATACCCGGACATTACGCGGTATAACTGTCTGATAAACTAATTTTCCTAAATATTCACGCACATCTTTTGATACCATGGCTGATAGGTTATTGCGGCCATCATACATGGTTAACACCACGCCTTTTATGGTTAGGCGAGCGTTTAATCCCGCTCTGACCATTTCCACAGTATCCATCAATTGCGACAATCCTTCGAGGGCATAATACTCACATTGAAGCGGAATAAGGATGGAATCAGCTGCTGTTAATGCATTAACTGTTAACAGACCTAGCGATGGTGGGCAGTCGATAAAAATATAATCATATTCTGTATTTACGTTATTAATCAATGATTTAAGACGGTTATTCCGATCTGTTTTGCTAGCCAGTTCCAGCTCAACCGCCGATAAGTCAGTCGATGCGGGAATGACATCAACGCCTTTAATATCGGTGCTGATAATAGCCTGATCAATGGTGATTGTACCTGATACCAGTTGATAAAGATCATCTTCGCGCTGGGTTCTGTCTACGCCTAATCCGGTGCTAGCGTTACCTTGCGGGTCTGCATCAATAACTAGGACAGAGCGGCCAGTTGCGGCTAAAGCCGTTGATAAATTGACCGTGGTGGTAGTTTTTCCAACGCCACCTTTCTGGTTACTAACCGCAATTATTTGTCTTGTACTCATTATTTATACCCTTTATTTGATGCTGTTTTGTTTTTCCAGTGATTTGGTTGTGATCTGCCCTTAAGTCTTGGTTTTGCTTGGGGTTTTGTTTGGGGTTTTGTTTGGGACTTTAACTGTTTATCCGAAGAGTTACTGGTTTTCTGAAACCCCGATAACCGCAAAATAACACCATCAGGATGGGTGATGCTAGCATGTGTATCAATGCGCACTGTTGGATGTATCTTCTGGTAATTTTCTAATTTGGTCAATTCTTCCGTTGCTTTTTTGCCTTTCATAAAGACACAAGTCAGACCCGGATGATGCTGTTTGGATGTCCAGTTTAGCAACTTATCCAGCGGTGCTACCGCGCGGGCGGTAATTGTTGCTGGCCAGTTAGCTATTAAGTCTTCAATTCTTTTATGAGTAACCCGCACATTTGCGCCAGTTTCATTAGCTACTGCCTTGAGAAAACGGCATTTCCGGCCATCGGATTCCACCAGTTGTATTGGTCTTTGCAACCGCTCCCCATAAAGGATAGCAAGCACCAGCCCGGGAAAACCCGCACCGCTTCCAACATCCATTATTGCCCCTGTTTCCGGCTTAATAAATGGCATTAATTGCGCCGAATCCATAATATGTCTCTGCCAGATATGCGGCAATGTTCCGGGGCCTATTAGGCTCAGATTCTGTTGCCATTCTTCTAGGATTCGCACATAGCTGTCCAGCTTTGCGGCCATATCGGCATCTGCCCCTATTTCCGCTAAAATAGCGTCTCTGCTTGCGTCTTCAGCAATCATTATAAACTCTTATCTGGTTATGTTTCACGTGGAACATTATGCCGCCCGATGAATATAGCGTATTAATACCAGCAAGGCGGCCGGTGTTAATCCAGCTAACCGGCTAGCATGGGCGATGGTTTCTGGACGGTGACGGCGCAAAATATCAACGCTTTCTGCCGATAAACCGCCAATATTGTTATATTCCAGATTAGCAGGAATTTCCAGCGCCTCATCTTTACGCATGGTTTCAATATCAGACTTCTGACGCACCAGATAAGCCGCATAACGGCAATCTGTTTCAATCTGACCATGGTATTTATCAGGTATTTTCGCTAATTCTGGCCATAACGGGATCAATTGCGCCAGATTAATGCCTTCACGCGATAGTAATTTTCTAGCGGTTTGTGCCCTACCGTCTCGACTAGCCGCAATATCTATTGTCGCCAGTTTAGATGGTGTAGCCGAACATGCATCAAGCATATGATCAACATTAGCCAATATCTGTTTTTTATCTAGCCATGCTTCACGGCGTGTCTTGCCGACAACCCCGATATCAATGCCTTTATCTGTTAGCCGTTGATCGGCGTTATCAGCACGAAGCAAAAGCCGGTATTCGGCTCTGGATGTAAACATCCGGTATGGTTCTGGCGCCCCACGCGTTATAAGGTCATCAATCATCACGCCAGTATAAGCTGTTGCTCTGTCCAGAATAAATGGTTTAGCACCGCCACCAACCGCTAAAGCGGCATTTATTCCAGCCATAAGCCCCTGTGCGCCTGCTTCTTCATAGCCTGTTGTGCCATTAATCTGCCCTGCCAGATATAATCCGGGTAAAGCTTTCAGCTCTAATGCACGGCTCAGGCTTCGCGGATCAATGTAATCATATTCAATCGCATATCCATATTGCTTGATGCGGGCATGTTCCAGCCCTTCGATTGTTGCAATCATGGCATCCTGCACATGACGCGGCAAGCTGGTAGAGATGCCGTTCGGATATACCGTTTGATCGTTAAGTCCTTCGGGTTCAAGGAAAATTTGATGCGCGTTGCGTTCTTTAAACCGCACCACCTTATCTTCGATTGATGGGCAATAACGGGGCCCTTGTCCTTCGATCTGACCGGAATATACCGCTGAAAGATGAATGGATTCGGCAATAATACGGTGAGTTTCGGCGTTTGTCCGCGTAATGCCGCACGGAATTTGCGGAACCGTGATCCGATCAGTCAACGTTGAAAAAGGAATAGGCGGATCATCCGCATATTGTTTTTCCAGACGATCCCAGGCAATCGTATCACCATCCAGCCGCGCAGGAGTGCCTGTTTTAAGCCGTCCCACCTGTAAATTAAGCGCCGGATCACGTAATCGTCGAGATAAAGCGTTGGACGGATTTTCGCCAAATCGGCCTGCTTCCTTACGCTCATCCCCTAAATGAATGATACCGCCAAGAAAAGTTCCCGTGGTCAGAACCGCGGCCGGAGCATGATAAGCGCAGCCATCTTCGGATATCAGGCCAGCAAACCGGCCATCCGATACAATCACATCACCGATTAAGGCCTCAATCACATCCAGATTGGGAATATCATTCAACAATTGGTGGATAGCCGTTTTATAAAGCGCGCGATCCGCCTGTGCTCTAGGGCCGTGAACAGCCGCGCCACGCGACCGGTTCAGCATTCGGAATTGAATACCGGACGCATCAATCGCTTTTGCCATCAGGCCATCTAGCGCATCTATCTCACGAACCAGATGGCCTTTGCCCAAACCGCCAATAGCCGGATTGCAGGACATATCACCAATAGTATCTTTACGCATGGTGAGCAAAGCCACGCGAGCGCCCATCCGCGCGGCGGCGGCGGCGGCTTCAACACCGGCATGACCTCCCCCAACAACTAGCACATCATATGATGACATCAGCAATCCTATGCCTGCCTTAAAAAAACAGATAAATCATTACACATCTTTTGCAGAATTGTCCCGAACATACGCGGAACATGGCATAGGGTCAAGGCAATAGGATCAGAGCAACAGGATGACGATTTATCCCTGTATGTTTCACGTGAAACATATCATTATTGTTTGATATCAATGACTTGCTATTTACCTATACAGAAAGAGCTAAAGATTTCATCCAGCAAGTCTTCGACATCAACCTGACCAGAAATCCGACCCAGAGATTGTGCCGCGTGACGTAAATCTTCGGCTATTAACTCAGGCTCGCATGCCGGATCAATATCCTTTGCCGCCATCAAGCTGTTCTGACAAGCCATCAGCGCGTGGCGGTGACGCTCCCGGCTGACCATTGCCGCCTCACCCGATCCAAGCAGCTGATCCATGGCTGATTGTATCACCATACGCAATTGATCCATGCCAAGGCCTGTTTCTGCAGATATGGATAGCCAGTCTTTATCAACCGACAGATCAGCAATCATATCCATTTTGGTAAGCACAGGAATGATAGCAGGTTTTGATGCCGTGTTATCAATCCCTGCTTCGGCACATATAGATGTCCAGTGACTACCGAAATCACCATTGTTTTCAATATCTTGAGCATCAATCAGCATCAGGATTATATCCGAATCCGCCGCCGCCAGAATCGTCCGCTTTATGCCTTCTTTTTCGGCCAGACTTTGTGTTTGCCGCAACCCTGCCGTGTCTTTGAGATGAACAGCATAACCACCCATATTCAGCGAAACCTTGATAATATCGCGTGTGGTGCCTTCTTCTGTTGATACAATCGCATCATCACGTCCAGCCAGCGCATTGAGAAGCGTCGATTTTCCAGCATTTGGCCGGCCAATAAGCACAATATTAACCCCATCACGAATAATAACGCCGCGATCAGCATCCTTGAGGACTGATCCGATATTGGCAATCAGCATTTCCAGCCGGTGATGAATATCTTGACTTAAATCATCCGGAATATCCTCATCAGCAAAATCAATCAGCGTTTCCAGCCGCGCCATTAGCGCCACAAGTTGCAGACGCCAAGTGTCTGTGAGCTTGCTTAATGGTGCGTCTAGCCGTGCCATAGCCTGGCGATGCTGGGCTTCGGTATCAGCATCAATAACGTCTGCTAGTGCTTCTGTCTGATCCAGTGTCATTTTCCCATTAAGAAAACTGCGGCGGGTAAACTCCCCTGCATCTGCTAGTCGAAACGCCGGCAATTGCTCTAGCGCAAGCATCAGCATCCGCCCAATATGCGGGGTGCCATGCAAGTGAAACTCCGCATAATCCTCACCGGTTGGGCTGGCTGGTGATGGAAACCATGCTGTCATACCTACATCAATTTTATGACCATCAATATCCGTGATAGTGGAATACGTCATCACACGTGGCTGGGGTAAGCGGCCAGCCAGGCGCCGCAAGGCTCTGGCCGCGCCTTTGCCTGACACCCGAAAGATTTGAACAGCCGCCCGCCCCGCTGGCGTTGCTAGGGCAAAAATAGTTTCGTCTTGTCTGTTCATGGTAAATCCCTCATAGTCACCATAGTGATATAGCCCATTTTAGTGTCAGCATCAGGGCATGCTCTTAAAATATTGGTAAAAATCATGCTTCAACGAACAGAAATGACTCCATTTGGATTGATTAACATGTCCTCTAATGGAAAAGCCATCACAAATCTGACGTGGTTAGAAACAGCGACAGAACCAAAGACAGGGAATAAAGATCACCATAACAGTGATGCCATCCTTGATCAGGCGTTTCAGGAACTACATGAATATGCCAATGGCAAGCGGCAGATATTCACGGTACCGGTATCATTAGAACACGCCACGCCAGCGCTTCGGGAATGGCTTAATGTCTTGCGGCAAGTCGCTTATGGCGACACGATCAGCTATTCCGATCTGGCTGTCAGAGCTGGTAAGCCTAAAGCGTCGCGTTCAGCGGGTTCTGCTTGTGCCAATAATCCGGTGCCAATTATATATCCATGCCACCGTATCACCCGACTGGGTGGTGATCTGGGTAATTTTGGGGCTATAAGAACGCTGTCACCAACGGATGCACGGAATCTGGGCATCAAGGCGGCGCTAATCGCACATGAAAAAACATCATGGCCTAGCGCGACCTAATGTTTCATATTTACTGATTCATAGACTGGAAAAAGTCTTCGTTGCTCTTGGTTTGCTTGAGCTTATCGATAAGGAATTCCATACCGTCCACTTGTCCCATTGGCATCAGAATGCGGCGCAATATCCACATTTTTGACAGGGTATCTTTCTCAATAAGCAACTCTTCCTTACGAGTACCTGAACGCGTGATATCAATGGATGGGAAAATCCGCTTATCAGACAGTTTACGGTCAAGAATAACCTCAGAGTTGCCGGTGCCTTTGAATTCTTCAAAAATGACTTCGTCCATACGGCTTCCGGTTTCGATCAACGCTGTTGCAATAATCGTTAATGATCCGCCTTCTTCGATATTTCGGGCAGCACCAAAGAACCGTTTTGGCCGTTGCAGGGCGTTAGCATCAACACCACCGGTTAAAACCTTACCTGATGAGGGAACAACCGTGTTATATGCCCGCGCCAGACGCGTAATACTATCCAGCAAAATAACAACATCACGTTTATGTTCGACCAGACGCTTTGCTTTTTCGATTACCATATCGGTAACTTGAACATGGCGTGAGGCCGGTTCATCAAATGTAGAAGAAATCACTTCGCCATTAACAGAGCGTTGCATATCCGTGACTTCTTCGGGGCGTTCATCAATCAGCAGAACAATCAGATATACTTCGGGGTGATTTGATGAAATCGCGTGGGCAATCGATTGCAGCATCATGGTTTTACCAGTGCGCGGCGGTGCCACAATCAACCCACGCTGGCCTTTACCCATCGGGGCTACCAGATCAATAACACGCGGGGTGAAATCTTTACTTTCAGGAGAATACGGTAGCTCAAAAGTTAGCTTTTCCTGCGGATAAAGTGGTGTCAGATTGTCAAAATTGATCCGGTGACGTACCGCTGACGGGTCTTCGAAATTGACCTGTTCAACCTTAAGAAGCGCGAAATAACGCTCACCTTCTTGTGGAGCTCTAATCTGGCCATCAACCGTGTCACCTGTCCGCAAGGAAAACCGTTTGATCTGGCTGGGTGAGACATAAATATCATCAGGGCCGGGCAGATAATTGGATTCAGGTGAACGCAAAAATCCAAACCCATCGGCCAGTACTTCTAGGACACCAGCGCCATAAATAGGAACATCATCATCTGCCAATTGCTTCAAAATCGCAAACATCATGTCCTGTTTGCGTAAAGTCGATGCATTTTCTATCTCTAGCTCTTCGGCAAAGGATAGCAATTCAGCAGGGGTTTTTTTCTTGAGGTCTTGAAGATTCATGAGAAGGGAAAAACAGATATGTTTTTTTTATAAGATAAAGATAGAGAGAGCTTATACGGTAACTTTATAAAAAGTCAACAAAACATATTAGAACGGTTGAATAACCACTAAAATAACAATGGCAATCATTAAAACCGTCGGTACTTCGTTCCACACGCGGTAATATTTATCGCTTTTGGTGGCACGTCCCTGCTCAAATGCTTTGCGCATAACGGCAAATTTACCATGCGCGCCTGCCATCAGCAAAACCAGCGCTAATTTAACATGAAACCAGCCTTGTGATAGCAAATCGGGGTTGATTAATACCATCCAGAACCCGAAAATAAAGCTGGCGATCATGGCCGGATTCATAATGGCCTTTAACAGACGTCTTTCCATGAGCTGAAAAGTCAGATCACGCGCAGAATCGCGTTCAACCATAGCATGATAAACATAAAGCCGGGGCAAATACAGCAAACCGGCCATCCATGAAATAATCGCCAGAATATGCAGAGCTTTAATCCATAAATACATCATATATGTTCCTGTCTATTGTCTAGAAAAACCGGCAATATTATTGATATGTGTTTCTGAGATGATTAAGCAATTGAGTGACATGTGCTATCGGCGTAAATTGACCAATACCATGCCCTAAATTAAAGATATGCGGCCGTCCGGAAAAAGCCGATATAATCTGATCAGCGGCATCACACAAAGAATCGCCGCCTGTTTCAACAACAACAGGATCAAGATTGCCCTGAACAACCACATCTCTAGGCAAATGTGCATCCAGCCATACCGGATCAACCGTATGATCAACCGCCAGAACATCGCAACCTGTTGCTTTGACGTAATCGGCAAACCCGCCGGATAATCCTTTGGGGAATGCAATAATTGGCAGGTCTATATGACGCTCACGAAGTCCGCTTATTATTTTTGCCACCGGATCAATCAAAAACCGGTGCCGCAAATATGAAGGCACAACCCCGGCCCAGCTATCAAAAATCATGAGAATATTAGCACCAGCCGCCGCTTTACCGGCAAGCAAATCAATAGAAGCCGAAACAAGATGATCCATCAGCTGATCACATGCAGCCGGGTCTTGCCATAGCCATTTTCTGGCCGTTGCAAAATCACGGCTCGACCCGCCTTCGATCATATAGGTTGATACTGTCCATGGCGCGCCGCAAAACCCTATCAGGGCTTTATCATCAGATAACTGGGTTCTGGTTTTACTGATAGCATCAAGTACAGGTTGTAATTTACTCATGATCACGGCGCTATCCGGAACATTCAGATCGCCGGGATGCGCTAACGGGTCTAATTTAGGGCCTTCGCCAGTGATGAATCTGACATTTCTATTCATTGCCCATGGGATCATTAATATGTCAGAAAAAATGATAGCGGCATCAAAATCAAAGCGGGTTATTGGTTGTAAAGTTGCTTCTGATGCTTTGTCGCTGTCTAAACAATAACTGATAAAATCCGATGTTGTTTCTCTTAGGGCGCGATATTCGGGTAAATACCGTCCCGCTTGTCGCATAAACCAAATTGGTGGTAGTGATGAATGTGTTCCGTTAATCGTATCTATGATTTTCATAATATTACCAATATAATTATATATATAAATATATAAAGGTAGTTGATGTAGTAGGCGACTGGAAAACAGGTTTCC
>JABIWM010000126.1 GCA_018701255.1 Alphaproteobacteria bacterium
ACCCTGTCCATGCCTTGATATCGGTTTTCGATGCTTTGGCATAGCCATATCCCGGCAGATCAACCAGACATATACGCTCGCCACAATCAAAGAAATTAAGCTGACGTGTCCGCCCCGGCGTTTGTGAGGTTCGTGCCAGTGATTTCTGATTAGTAATCGCATTAATCAGTGATGATTTACCCACATTAGACCGGCCAGCGAATGCAATTTCCGGCAGATTCATCTGCGGCAATTGCGGTTCGGTCATTGCCCCGGCGACAAATTGGCATGGACGCAGAAACAGCTTACGGCCCTGTTCCATATTGAGCGCATCATCAGGCTCAATGCTGGACATTTCACCCTCAACTGTTTCTGCCATGGATTATCCTCTAGCCTGCTTTTCCAGCCGGACACCACGCATGATATACCATTGCTGGGCGATAGTCAGAATGTTGTTCCATGTCCAGTAGACCACCAGTCCAGCCGGAAACGTTGCCAGTAAGAAGGTAAACATAACCGGCATATATTTGAATATTTTGGCTTGTACCGGATCAGGCGGTGGCGGGTTGAGCGACATTTGAATAAACATGGTCACACCCATCAATATCGGCCAGATACCAATATTCAGAATGTCCGGCGCAAATGCCGTATCATATGGCAGAAGCCCGAACAGATTAATAATCGATGTGGGATCAACCGCAGACAGATCAGTCACCCAGCCGAAAAATGGCGCATGACGCATTTCAATCGTCACATACAGCACTTTATACAGCGCAAAGAATACCGGTATCTGCAACAATATAGGTAGGCATCCCGATGCCGGATTAACTTTTTCTTTCCGGTATAATGCCATCATTTCCTGTTGCTGGCGTTGGCGATCATCACCAAAACGTTCCCGCAAATCTTTGACCTGTGGCGCCAGTTCACGCATTTTGGCCATGGATTTATAGGATTTATTTGCCAGTGGGAAGAACAGGATTTTGATACCGACTGTCAGCAGAATAATGGCAATACCAAAATTATTTACATATTCGTTCAGCCAGACAATCACAATCAGCATGGGCTTTGCCAGAAACTCAAACCAGCCCCAATCAATAGCATTGGTAAAGCGCGGGATTGATTTACTGTCCTGATAATCATTTAAAACTGTGTATTTTTTGGGGCCAAGAAACAGATCAGTAGTCCAGCTAGCGGTTTCGCCTTGCGCTAATTGAACCGGCTTCTGGTTGCTGGATGCTTCAATGGGCTGGCCATTGCCTTCGTGCAGATTACCTGTCTGTATCTGATCAATGTCAGCACGCGTCTGATCATCGAGTTGCAATCTGATCGTTTCAAAATTCGGTGCATTGACCGGCCGCATGATATAATCGCTTTGTTGATCTGGCGCAGATATAATGGCAGTTAACCAGTTTTTATCCGATACCCCGATCCAGCTGGATGTATCATTTCCGGCACAAAACCGTTCATCATTAGCACAGCTGATCGTGCCGGACACATCTTCGAAATCAAGAAAGACATTGCCGCTATTGCTATTGAAATATCCCATTGGGCCAGCATAGGAAATCCATTCCGTATAACTTGGCCGCTGGCGTAATATCCGCGTTGATGAACCTAATCGCTGAACACGATCTGATATGTTTTCAACCGAACTAGCAACGCTAATCATATAGGCATCGTCAATGCTATAAGTCAGCTTATAGACCACCCCGTCCGCCGTATAGCTGAGCGTTACTGGCGTATCAGGAGTCAGCGCAGTGCCATCGGCCTGCCAGATGGCGGCACGATCCACGGCACGGTTATAACCGGTATCAGTGACGCTGGTAAAAAAGGATTCTGCAAAATAGGCGTTTTCTGTTCCTGTCCGGCGCAATAGACTCACGTCATTTGATGAAGCATCATTTTCCACCTGAAAAGATTTCAGCCTGAGATCATCAATGCGCCCACCAGCCAGCGAGATTGAACCTATAACCATGCTGTTTTCGATAGCTATTCGTGGCGCGTTGATTATATCAACAATGGCTTTGGTGCTTTCCATAGCTTCCGCGCTGATGCTTGGAACAGGCGAGCCGTCTGCGGCCAGCGTTTGACCCGCATTCTGCCCTATATTTTGCGCCATATTTTGCGCGGCAATCTGTTCTGCCGTAGGTGGGGGTGGGGTGAAATACAGCTGATACAAAACAAGAATCAACATGGACAAAGTCACGGCTAGGATAAGATTTTTGTTATCCGATTTCATCAATTACTCCGACGGTTCTGATGATGTGTTTCGAGGAGGTACAGGATCATGACCACCACCACCCCAAGGATGACAACGGCCAATGCGCCTGATACCTAATATGCTGCCTGACCATACACCATGGGTGCGGATTGCCTCAATGGTATATTGCGAACAAGTCGGCAAAAAACGACAATCACGGCCTATTAGCGGCGATAATGTGTAGCGATAGACATAAATTGGGATCAATACAAGCCACATTAGCATGTTATTCACCGCACCAAGCAAGGTTAGCCATATCTTCATCATGCGCTATGGTCTTTCTGGCCGTCTGTTTTGCGGTGATTCTTTGCTGATGTCGCGGTCTGATCAGAGGCGGCGGTATTTTGCACTTTATTCAGGGCTATGTTCAAGCTATCCGCAAGCGCCGACCATTCCAGACTATTTGTATTATAACGTGCGATCAGCACATAATCATGGCCGGGCTGGCCATGGCAGGCCAGATATTCGTCTGCCACCGCGCGCAAGCGTCTTTTGGCGCGGTTTCGTGCTACGGCGTTTCCAATTTTTTTGCTGGCAGTAATCCCAAGTCGGGCGCCGGCATCATCCCCACGGTCGCGCATTTGCAACACTAAACCGGGCATCGCATAACGACGCCCGTGTGTTGACACAAGTACAAAATCACGACGTTTGGGGATAGTTTCTAGCCCCGTCATCACAGGTTTCAGGCGCTAAGGCGCTTGCGTCCCTTGCTCCGACGAGTAC
>JABIWM010000127.1 GCA_018701255.1 Alphaproteobacteria bacterium
ATTGATGAGGCCTATAAGCAATCAAACTTCATCGCCAAATGGCTTGCTATTCTGACCCCTGCTTTTGAAGATGGCGCGAAATTAAAAGATGACGCCGAACGGATTCATGATCTGGAACAGCGAAGCATTGTCCATTCATTGAAAAATCTATGTGGCTTTCCATTTGTTAAATCAGCCATAGATGACGGCCGGTTATCCATCCATGGATTATGGCATGATATCGGCGCCGGTCAGCTACATAACTATGATGCAAAAAACGGCATATTCACCGATTTAACCGCCTAACCCGCGGCTAAGGCCAAAATCTTTATTGTTGACATGATATTGATTCAGCCTATCATGATGATAGTTTGTTTGACTAAGTATGTGCATATTAATCCATAATTTCATATGGCATCATGGCATCCAAACCAAATAAAAATGCGCTTTCACCGGGTGATGCCACTGACCAGATTCGGATGCTGGCAAATGATGATTTTGTAACGGTTCATAGAACTGAGCATTTCAAAGAACGGTTAAGTGAACGTGATTTATTAATAAGTGATGCCACGCATGCATTGAAAAATGGCTTTGTTCGTGACAATCCAGAACAATCAACACAACCAAATCTTTGGAAATACAAAATAGAAAGCAAAACACCAAATTCTGGCAATCGGGAAATAGGCATCGTTATTATACCGGATTTTGGCAAACTTGCTTACAAACTGATCACCATATACTGGGTTGATGAGAAATAGATTTGTTATCATGAAAAAGGGGCAGCAATCATGACTACATGTGAATATCATTACACAGAATGCGGACTGGATGATGTGTTCATTCTTGCCGATCATCTGGAAACAGATGATCACGGCGAAGCAGTGGTCACTATTCCAGCCATTGGTATCCTTCATAAGATTATAGCAGAAGGCGTTATCAACGCGGATGGTATCCTAACCGGCAAAGAAATTCGTTTCCTGCGAACGGAAATGGGTATGACGCAGGCACAATTGGCCAATATCCTGCACCGTGATAGCCAGAGCATTGCCCGTTGGGAAAAAAGCGAAGTAACGGTAGACGCTACTCTTGATCTAGTGCTAAGGCAAATCGCCGCTGAAAAACTGGATATTCCGTTTGGCAAAAACCAGGGCATAGAAGAATTATGCAAAAAAAGAGTGCAAACCACTGTAACCAAGCCTATCAAGGCCAAGCTAAATCTGGATAAAGACAAACCAAGCTATACGCTTGTCGCGTGAGTGCCGTTTATGGCAGAGGAGCGGAATATAGTTGCCCCAGATGCGGCATAGCGTCATTTATGCCAGCTAGCCGTAGGCAATGCCATGCCATCGCATGATTGGATGATGTCACCGGCAAGCCGATGCTTTGTTCAATTTGTGCGACATGTTCGGCCAGCCGAACCGAGGTGCATGACACAAAAACCATATCAATGCTCTCACCATCGCGGCTTGCTTTATCTTTGATCGTATTGATAGCATTGATCAGACTATCGGCATCAATACTGGCGACTATGGGGTCTTTTTCTTCGTTGAATGAGCCAAAGACGGGCACCTCAAACCCATGGCGGGTAATATAATCATAGACAATCGCGTTCACATCACGCCGATATGGGGTCAGAACAGCAATCCGTTTTGCTTTCATTGTCCGGAAAGCCGCAAAAGCGGCAGTAATCGGTGTTGTTGGCGTGGCCATGGGCTTGGCCGCTCTGAGATATCCATGCACCGCGTCTTCCCCCAGAACTGTTGAGGCAGACGTGCAACCATAAGCCAGAACATCCAGCCGGTCTTCGGGCAGGATCAACGCCGCTGTATCCGTAATGCGCGGCCCCATAGCGGCCAGCGTTTCCGGCGTGACCGACACTTCGTTAGCGATACGCGCGGCAAACACATCAACCCCTGATTGGGTGATGATATGCCGGAATTCATGCTCAACCGTGTAATCAGTCGCTAGCACAACAAGCCCGATTCGCGCCTTTTCGCCTATCACCATATGCGAGGTAAAAGGCAGATGCTCAACCAGATAGGATTGATTATCGTCAGGTAATTTATCCATAAGCTAATCTCTTTCCAGTCGTTATCCAGCTCCGGGTTGTCGAATGTTTTCAGGTAACCATGTTGCTAATTCAGGGAACACGATCAATACAAATACCATCAACACCATAATGAAGAACATAGGCAATCCGGCACGGGCAATAAAGCTCATTTCATGCCCTGTCATACCTTGCAACACAAACAGGTTAAATCCGATTGGCGGAGTGATTTGTGCCATTTCCACCACAACAACAATGAAAATCCCGAACCAGATCATGTCAATGCCAGCATCACGGATCATGGGTTCAACCACAGCCATAGTCAGAAC
>JABIWM010000128.1 GCA_018701255.1 Alphaproteobacteria bacterium
CGCATCACCTTGCCAGGCATTGATATCATAACAATCTTTGGCATCCGGAATAATATTGTAATCACCTGCCAGAATTACTGGCCGGTTTAACATGTTCAACGCGGCGGCATGTTGATTTAGCCTGTCCATCCAGCGGCATTTATAGTGGAATTTTTCAGACAGATTACCATCTGTCATGACCGGATTACCGTTAGGCAGATATAAACAGCCAATAATAAACTGCTGATATTCAACCTCAATATAGCGTGCTTGCGGATCATCTTTATCAGAATCGCTATCCAGAAAAGGCAATCCTTTCTGCCGCAAGGTGAGGGGAAGCCGTGATGCTATCGCCACGCCGTTATAGGTTTTCTGGCCATGAACATGCACCTCATATCCGGCCGCATGAAAGGCATCAAGGGGAAAGTTCTCATCAATGGATTTCAATTCCTGCATAAGAAGAATATCGCATTGCCCCTGTTTCAACCATTCAAGAACAGCCTCAGCCCGGACTTTGATTGAATTGACATTCCATGTAGCAATAGTAAATGGATCAGAGCGCAAAAGATGTTCCACAGCCACAAGCGGCGGTTGCATTGGGGTTTACGACTTGAAAATACTGGCCTGCCAGCTCATTGACAAACTCAAGCTGGCCACCTGCGATTAACTCAAGCGACATGCTATCAATCAACGTGGTAACAGTGGCACCTGTGGATGTGGTATTGTTGAGAACAATATCATCATCCATTTTGTCCCCATCAATGCTGAACTTATACTGAAACCCCGAACAGCCGCCACCAAGAACCGATATCCGGAAATATGTTCCTGCTTCGCTTTCTATAATGCTAGCAATACGTTCAGCCGCCTGATCGCTAACGGAAAACATGGTCATATCTTTGATTTGGTCGTTCATAACAACCCCCTTTCATTTGAATATAATGTGCTTCGGCGCTCTCATCAAGTGAGATCGGGGATAGGCCATGATCTTAAGTGGTGTTTGCATGTTTCCCTGATTGCTTCGGTCGTCTAACCGCGCTATGCTTAGATCATTGTAATAACCACAAAAAACAGCATTTAAAAGGCCATTTTTCCATTATGACACAACTTGCTATCTATGCCTCACAGGCCAGCAAAAGCCGCGGCCGTCATATTACTAAAATGGCCAGCAATGATCATATGCGGTCGGTGTTTCAACGTGATCGTGACCGGATTATTCATTCTTCTGCCTTTCGCAAGATGAAATACAAAACCCAGGTGTTTATTTATCATGAGGGTGATTACTTTCGCACCCGTTTGACACATTCACTAGAAGTATCACAAATTGCCCGCACGATTTGCCGTCAGCTCCGTCTGGACGAAGACTTGGCCGAGGCCATTGCATTGGCACATGATCTGGGTCATACGCCGTTCGGTCATGCTGGTGAAACCGCACTTGATCAGATGATGCAGGATTATGGCGGTTTTGATCACAATGAACAAACTATCCGCGTCATTACCATGCTTGAGCAATGCTATGCTGGCTTTGACGGTCTTGATCTGACATGGGAAACCATCGAAGGCGTGATCAAACATAACGGCCCCATTCATAAAAACAGCCGCCCCACGATTGCCGCGCTTGATAAAGTGATGCAACTTGGGCTGGACAGTTATCCATCACTAGAAGCACAGATTGCTAATATCGCTGATGATATTGCCTATCTTGCCCATGATTGTGATGACGGTATCAGAGCCGGATTACTTGATCCGGATCAGATGCTTGAATTGCCACTGGCCGGCACGGTTCTGCACAAATTAAAACAGGATTATGGGGAATTAAAAACATCAAGGCTAGTTCATGAGCTGACCCGTAATCTTATAAAAATGGCGGTCAATGATTTGCTGACAGAAACCACACGCCGTATTACCGCGCTTGACCCCAAAGATGCAGAAGATATCCGCACAGCTGATCACCAGCTTGCCGGATTTTCACCAGCTATGCGCGATGACTTGTCACAATTGCGGGCGTTTTTGTTTCAGCATGTCTGGCGTCACTACAAAGTAAACCGTATGACCAGCAAAGCCAAGCGCGTCATCAGAGAAATGTTTGCCCTTTTTATGGAAGAAACAAATACCTTGCCTGAGGAATGGCAATATCTTGACCAGCACCATTTGAATGCGATAGACATCAACACGAAAGCCAGACATATTGCGGATTATATTGCCAGCATGACTGATCGTTTTGCCGTGATGGAACATGAACGTCTATTTTCACCGGGGCCTATTTTAAGATAACTCTTACCGAGAACTGTTATATGAATATTTTTACCCATTTCAGCCAGCAGATAACCATGATCACAGACCATTTAGTTCAGAATGGTACTATCACGCTTTCTGGCGAATCCAGACCTGCCGCTTGTGAGCCGCCGCGCGACCCAAGTCATGGTGATCTGTCCACCAATTATGCGATGGTAATGGCAAAACTGGCCGGAATGCCGCCGCGTGATCTGGCCGCTTTGCTTGTTAAGGATATCGCCGCACTTGATGGTGTTGCTGAGGTTAGTATTGCTGGCCCCGGCTTTATTAATCTAACGCTAGAACCCCATATGTGGCAGGGCCGGATTGATGATATTCTGTCTGCCGGATCAAAATGGGGTGTTAATAATTTAGGTAATGGCGAAAAAATCAATGTGGAATATGTATCCGCAAACCCCACAGGGCCGCTTCATGCCGCCCATGCACGCGGGGCTATCATTGGTGATAGTCTGGCCAATTTGCTGAACATATGCGGCTATAACGTCACCAGAGAATATTATATCAATGATGCTGGCAAACAGGTTGAGATGCTGGCAAGGTCAGTTTTCACCCGCTACAAACAAGCGCTAGGTGATACATCAGCAGAAGTCATGGAAGGCCAGTATCCGGGCGAATATCTCAAAGATACGGCCGCTAAACTGGTTGAAACTCATGGCGATGCCTTGCTTAACATGGACGAAACCGAATGGTTGCCATTGATCCGTCTGTTTGCCATTGATGATATGATGCTTTCTATTAAATCTGATCTGGAACGGCTCAATATTCACATGGACCGGTTTTCATCAGAACAACAGCTCGTCACTGATGGCGCGGTTGATGCGGCGATGAATACGCTCACTGACAAAGGATTAATCTATCAAGGGGTGCTGGAAAAACCCAAAGCCGGCAATGCCGAAGAATGGGAACCGCGGGAACAGATGCTTTTCCGGTCAACCGATTTTGGTGATGATGTTGATCGTGCTGTCAAAAAATCCGATGGGTCATGGACGTATTTTGCTTCTGATATTGCGTATCATCTGGATAAGCTAAATCGCGGTTCTGATACATTGATCAATATCTGGGGCGCCGATCATGGCGGCTATGTCAAGCGGATGAAATCAGCGGTATCGGCATTTACCGGCAATAAGGATAGTCTGAATATTCAACTGGTTCAGCTGGTCAAGCTGATGGATGGTGGCCAACAGGTAAAAATGTCAAAACGGGCAGGGACATTTGTGACATTGTCCGATGTGCTGGACGCGGTAGGGCGTGATATTCTGCGTTTTATCATGCTTACCCGCCGCGCTGATCAAACCATGGATTTTGATTACGCGGAAGTAACAACACAATCCCGTGAAAATCCGGTTTTCTATGTGCAATATGCCCATGCGCGTGCCAGTTCAGTAATGCGTAAGGATGAAGTCGCGCAAATCAATATGGCAGATGCTGATCTGGGATTACTAACAGATAGCAATGAAATGGCGTTAATCCGTCAACTGGCTAGTTTCCCCCGTCTGGTTGAGGCGGCAGGGCAAGCCTTTGAGCCGCACCGGATCGCGTTTTATCTGATGGACTTAGCGGCCAGTTTTCATGGATTATGGAATAAAGGACGTGATGATGCCAGTTTGCGCTTCATTACTGATGACCCTAAATTGACTGCGGCCAGATTAAAGCTTGTTGACGCAACAGCGGTTGTTATCAGAAACGGTTTTGCTATTCTCGGGGTTGAGGCCATTAAGGAAATGTAACCATCAACAGATGGCTTATCATAGATGAGTTGGGGATTTAATGCGTATCATTCTAATGCTTTTTGGTGGCGTGGCGGTGCTGATTGTTGCTGGAATTGGCTATGTCTTATTCATGTCACCGCAACAGATGGATGAGGTGGCCATTATCAAAGCCGATGATCGCCCATATAAAATCGTACCGGTTAATCCGGGTGGGGCTGATATTAAAAACACTGATAGCGCATTTCTCAATTCACTGGATCGGGATAACCAATCTCTCGAAGGCGGTGAGCAATTGCTCCCCGAAGACCCTGTGCCAGAATTGCCGCCCATTGATATTACAGCAGATATAGAACAACAAGCGGCTGAACCGTCTGATGAAATGAGTGCCGATGTGGTGGTAGATGAAACCGGCACCGTTTCAGCAGAGGTCAATACCATATCTGAAACAGATATTGATAGCAGTAATGCCGATACGGAAAGTGTTGATCAACCTGACGCTAATCAACCGCCAGTTCCAGAACCATTATCGGATAATAATTCTGTGGCCGATACCAATATGACGCAAGACCCTGTTCAAACGGATACTGACGCTGATACCGATACAGATACCGATACCGATACCAGCAAAACAGCCAGTTCTGGTGTGCCTATTCCCATGGCTGGCAAAAATCTAACCCGTCCAGATGAAAGCAAAACATCATTTTACCGGATACAGCTTGCGGCATTTAAAAACGAAGATAAAGCCATGCAAGTTGCCGCGGTGCTAATGAATAAACACATATCCAGACTGGATCAGGTTTCTATTGGCGTTATGCTGCATGATGCTGGGGAACAGGGCGTGTTTTATCGTGTGGTTACTGATCCTATGCCACGGGCGAATGCCAATAAATTATGCAACACGCTTAAATCTGTTGGGCAGGACTGTATTTTGCGGTCATGGAACTGATGATCAGAGGATGCGCGGTTCATGAATGATAGCTTTGATGATGATCTGACTGTTGCGGAAGCCCGGCAAGCTGGCCAGCTATCGCTGTTTCTGGTGCTTGATGGTTATGAAGGGCCTATCGATTTGTTGCTTGATCTGGCGCGTGATCAGAAAATTGATCTCACCCAGATTGCTATTCTGCCACTTGCTGAACAATATCTGGCTTATATTAATAATGCACGCGAACTGGATATCGAGGTAGCCGCCGATTATCTGGTCATGGCGGCATGGCTGGCCTATCTGAAATCGCGGCTATTATTGCCAGACCCCGAACCCGAAGAACAGATGGAAACGCTGGATATGGCAGAAGCATTGCGCCGCCAGTTGTTGCAATTGGAAGCCATGCGGAAAGCCGGAAAAGAGCTGATGGCATTGCCGCGATTAGGGGTAACACGATTTAAAGGCGCACATCAGGAACGTTTTGATCCGGTTAATGTGGTATCCCATACCGCCACATTGTTTGATTTGCTTCAAGCCTATGGCCAGATTGCCAGCCGCGAAGAAGCCAGCACATTAACCATCTCTGCCTCACATCTGTATTCAGTAGAAGAAGCCGTAGCCAGATTAGGCGATTTAATAAAATATGCTAAAGGCTGGAACAATCTGTTGTCCTTTTTGCCGCCAAACCTTAAAACGGAACTCGACCACCGGTCTGCCATAGCCTCCCATTTTACAGCTACACTGGAAATGGTGCGTGACGGTCAGGCACAATTGCGACAGGATAATCAATTCGGGCCTATCTATCTGGCCGCCATGGAAGAAAATATCTAATGGATCATTCAAATCTTCATTACTGCCGCATTATTGAGGCGCTGATATTTGCATCACCAGATGCGGTGACAGATAAAATGATACGCCAACACCTGCCGGATGATGCCACTTATGATGCGGTGATGGAACAATTGCTGATCCGCTATGGCGAAAATAGCGGCATTAATCTGATTAAATTCGATGGCAATTGGGCGATGCGGACGGCGGTTGATGTTGCCCAACATTTAAAAACTATCCGTGAAAGTGAAAAAACATTGTCACGGGCGGCGCTCGAAACGCTGGCCATTATTGCCTATCATCAGCCAGTCACGCGTGCCGAAATCGAAGAAATTAGAGGCGTTTCCATATCAAAAGGAACACTGGATATTCTGCTTGAGATGGGATGGGTCAGACCCAAAGGCCGCCGCCGCACACCCGGCCGGCCAATCACATGGGCAACCAGTGCCGGTTTTCTTGATCATTTCGGGCTTAGCCAGATCACAGATTTGCCGGGGCTGGATGAGCTAAAGAAAACAGGATTGCTTACAGCCGGGCAAACCATAAGCGATGTTATGCGCGCAGATGATTTATCACATGCTGAAACGGATGATAACGATGAAGATCAGCTAGAGCTGGATGAGCTTATTACCGAAGATGATATTGCTGTTGATCTGGCAGATGATGCGGAAGATGAGTTAAACGATGATTGAGTTTAAACAAATCAGCCATCAATACGGGCATGTGCCATCGGTGCAGAATATTGATTTTACCGTCAACAGTCACGAAGTTGTTGGATTGCTGGGGCCTTCCGGATGTGGAAAATCAACCATTTTACGATTAGCCGCCGGACTGGAAACACCATCAGCGGGTGAAATATGGCTGAATGGCGCTAAAATCGCCGATGCTACATCAACCATGCGCCCCGAAGATCGCGGCATTGGCATGGTATTTCAGGATTATGCTTTATTCCCGCATATGAATATTATGGATAATATTCTTTTTGCCCTGAATAGTCATAACAACGCTAATCTAAGCAGTGTCATAAGGCATCAAATGGCGCTTGATGCTCTTGAACAGACGCATCTGACCGATTATCGCGATGCTTTACCGCATCAGCTTTCCGGTGGCCAGCAACAACGCGTAGCACTGGCTCGCGCGTTGGCGCCTAATCCGGGGCTAATCCTGCTGGATGAACCTTTTAGCGGGCTGGATAATCGGCTCAAAGAACAGATACGCGATGATATGTTGCATGTTCTGCATGAAATTGGCACAGCGGTTTTAATCGTTACCCATGATAGCGAAGAAGCCATGTTCATGGCTGACCGTTTAATGGTCATGGAAAATGGTTCAATCATACAGACAGGCGCACCTGTTGATGTATTTTGCCGGCCTGATAATGCTTTCGTGGCTGAATTTTTTGGCGAAGTTAACCGTTTTGAAACTTCGGTTACTTCCGGCATGGCAGATACTCCATTTGGATTATTTCCGGTAGAGAATATTGATGATACCGATAATGCCATCATGATTATCCGTAACGACGGATTAATCATAGACCCACGCGGTGAAACGGCCGATGCTGTTGTTGTCGAAACGATTATGCTTGGCCGTTATAGTATTGTTCATCTGGAACTATACTGGGAAAGAATAGGAGCGATGCATATTCATGCAAGAGTACCCGGAATAACATGGTATGACGAAGGCACGGAAGTTTCTATTAAACTGGATAGCAGTCAGGTATTTGTTTTCTCACAACAAGGATAAATAAAATCATCTTGTTGTAGTATCAGCTATCTGTATATGATATCAGTAATGAGTTAATTAATTTACAAAGAATGAGGTAAATATGTTTGGTGGCGCATTTGGAATCTGGCAATGGGTAATCGTATTGGTGATTGTACTATTGCTGTTTGGTGGTCGCGGAAAAATATCTAGCCTGATGGGTGATTTCGGCAAAGGGCTACGCAATTTTAAATCGGGAATGAGCGGTGATGAAGATGGCACTACATCCGATGACAGTGATGATCTTATCGAAGAAGAAGTAGCCGCCAAACCAACCGCTAAAAAACCAGCTGCCAAGAAGACATCAGCGAAAAAGCCAGCTGCTAAAAAACCAGCTGCTAAAAAAGTTACAGCGAAGAAGCCGGCGGCTAAAAAAGCTACTGCGAAAAAAACGACTACCCGCAAAAAAACAAAAGCTTAATTCAAGCATGTTATTAAGGCTTCATTTGTCTATGGGTAACCTATGTTAGATTTTGGATGGCAAGAGATTATTGTCGTGGCATTTGTGCTTGTGATCGTTGTCGGCCCCAAGGATATGCCACGCGCGTTAAAAAGTTTTACTAATGTTGTTGGTAAAATGCGCGGTATGGCGAATGATTTTCGTAAATCCATGCTTGAGGTCGCTGATCAGGAAGAATTCCGTGACGTTAAAAAAGCGTTGAATGAAACCAAAGCCGGATTAATCGAACAAACCAAAGACCCCATTAATTCTATCAAACAGGATATGGATGACGTTGCCAGCGATATTAATCTGACCGATACCGTTTCAACAGTTAAAGACACTGCATCGGTTATATCAGATGATATGAAAACAACGCCTAAAAAAGTGTCTAAATCCCCATCCAAGCCAAAAGCAAAAGCAAAGCCCAAGCCTAAACCAACGTCCAAGCCAACGTCCAAGCCAAAGCCAAAATCCCCTACAAAAACATCATAACCCATAGCCAGTATTAAGCATTATGACCGATCAGGATAGCATCACCTCAGAAACAGAAGCCGACGACGATGAAAACGGCACTATGTCGTTGCTTGATCATCTAACGGAACTGCGAAACCGGCTTGCCATTTCTATGGGTATGTTTTTACTGCTGTTTCTTATCTGCCTCATTCCATACGGATCGGCCAGCAACACTATTGCTACCCAAGTTCAGCTATTTCTACAGCAACCGCTTGCTGACTGGTTTGCTGATAATAACCTAGAAGGACGGATGATTTTCACCGCCTTACACGAAGGTTTTTTCACACAGATTAAAGTCGCCTTTTTTGCCGCACTTTTTGTGTCCTTTCCACTCATTCTGCTTCAGGTATGGCGTTTTATTGCGCCGGGTCTTTATAAAAACGAACGCAATGCCTTTCTGCCATTTCTTGTTGCTACGCCGTTGTTATTCTTACTTGGTGGGGCAATGGTGTATTACATGGTTATTCCGCCAGCGTGGAATTTCTTTCTGGGCTATCAATTTTCAGGGACGGAAAGCTCACTGCCTACAGAAGTCGAACCCCGGATCAGCGAATATCTGAGCTTGGTGATGCGGCTCATTTTTGCCTTTGGTGTCGCGTTTGAATTGCCAGTGGTTTTGATGCTATTGGCCAAGGTTGGTATTGTTACGGTGGCCGGATTACGGGCAAAACGCCGTTATGCCATTGTCTTTTCCTTTATCGCGGCGGCTTTATTAACCCCACCAGATGTGATCACTCAAGTCATGCTAGCCGTGCCGGTGATTTTGTTGTATGAAATATCCATTATTGCCATTTCATTAACGGTAAAACAGGAATATTCTGACGACGAAGATGACGATTAGAAAACTCGTTTTCTTGACCATAAATAAGGATTTTTAGCATGCATGATATTCGGTTTATCCGAAACCATCCCGATGAATTTGACGCGGCTATGGCGCGCCGTGGCATTCAGCCTGTTTCCGCTGATATTCTATCCACAGATGAAAAACGGCGTTCTATTCAAACAGAAATGCAGGAAAAACAGCAACGCCGAAACGAAGTGTCAAAAGAAGTCGGCAAGATCAAATCATCCGGTGGTGACGCTTCATCCTTAATCGAAGAAGTCGCGGCATTAAAACTGGCGCTTACCGATATGGAAGAACAGGATCGTGAGCTTGCCAACACGCTTGATAGCATGCTGATGGACTATCCGAATATCCTTAACGATGATGTTCCCGATGGCAGTGACGAAGATGAAAACCTGCTTATCCGCACATATGGCGATGCTGTTTTACCAGACTTTACAGCACAGGATCATGTCGCATTAGGTGAGGGGCTTGGCATGATGGATTTTGCCATGGGGGCAAAACTATCAGGGTCACGCTTTGTTGTTTTGAAAGGCGATTTATCCCGCCTAGAACGTGCTATTGCGGCATTTATGCTGGATACACACACGCGTGAGTTTGGCTATACCGAATACCAACCGCCATATTTGGTTAAAAGCGAAACCATGGCTGGAACTGGTCAATTGCCAAAATTTGCTCTTGATCTGTTTCGCACAACGGATGATCGCTGGCTTATTCCAACCGCTGAAGTGCCGCTGACTAATCTGGTCGCCGGTGAGATACTGGAAGAAACCCGCTTGCCCATGCGAATGACGGCATATACCCCGTGTTTTCGCGCCGAAGCCGGTTCCGCTGGCCGTGATACACGCGGCATGATCCGTCAGCACCAATTTAGCAAGGTTGAGCTGGTATCGATTTGCCATCCTGATCATTCTGATGCTGAACTGGAACGTATGACATCTTGCGCGGAAACGATTTTACAGCGTCTTGATCTGTCTTATCGGGTGATGAAGCTCTGTTCGGGTGATACCGGTTTTTCGGCTAGAACCACCTATGATATTGAGGTTTGGTTGCCCGGCCAGAACGACGGCAAGGGCATGTATAGAGAAATCTCATCCTGTTCGAATTGCGGTGATTTTCAAGCACGGCGGATGCGGGCGCGATTTAAAAACGAAGATAACAAATCCAATGAACTCGTACATACGCTTAACGGGTCGGGGTTAGCGGTTGGCCGGACTATGATTGCCATTCTGGAAAACGGTCAATGTGCAGATGGCAGTATTGATCTGCCACCTGCTTTACATCCTTATATGGGTGGGCAAACCAAATTAGAAAGACATATATCATGAAGCCAACGGCAAGCGGTAAAGTCGGCCGTATTCTCATATCCAATGACGATGGCATTAATGCTACCGGACTTAAGGTAATGGAAGACATTGCTCTGGCAATAGCTGATGAAGTCTGGGTATTTGCCCCTGATGATAATTGCTCTGGTTATGGCCGGGCGTTAACGCTGAAACGTGATCTGAATGTAACTAGACATAGTGATAGGCGGTTTTCATGTGATGGAACGCCTGCTGACTGTATGGTGTTGGCGCTTAATCATTTTATGAAATCTGCTAGGCCTGATCTGATTTTGAGTGGTGTTAATCTGGGCATGAATATCGCTGATGATATCACCTGTTCAGGGACAATTGGCGCCGCTTGGGAAGCCACGGTTCATGGTATACCATCAATTGCCGTATCGCAGAAAATTGACCGTCAGAATATGCCGGTTGATTTGATGGATGCTTATGCTATCACGCGTTCAGATGCTTTGCCTGTCATAACACAATTGATCCAGAAAGGCTGGCCAGATGACGTGATCATGAATATCAATTTTCCGTCTGATACGCCAAAAGGCATTAAGCCTTTTCCGGTTGGTCGGCATAAAGCGTCTGATGAAATTGTTCCATCCGATACTGAAAATGCTTTCCGTATTGGATTATTGCGGCAACGCCGGCATATCAATAAAGAAGACGATTATTTTGGTATCATGAATGATTACATCACGGTAACGCCATTAGCGCTGAATATGACCAGCCAACAAGAACTTGATGATCTCAAGGTTCTGTTTAATGACAGAAACGGATAAATTAAATCAGTATTTAATGGAACAACGTGCCCGACTGATCATGCTTCTGCGTGGGATGGGGATACGCGATAAAAATACATTATCGGCTATTGAATACACCCCGCGCGAAGCATTTGTTCCACAAGCGCTACATCAACATGCTTATGATAATGTTTCACTGCCTATTCGTTATGGTCAAACAATAAGCCAGCCGTTTATTGTAGCATTAATGACAGCCCATCTGGAATTAACCGGCAAAGAACGTGTTCTCGAAATCGGTACTGGCAGTGGGTATCAGGCGGCAGTTTTGTCCCATATTTGCCGCCGTGTTTACACAATTGAACGTATCCGGCCTTTGCTGGTAGAAGCAGAAAGACGATTTAAGCAATTAAAATTAACAAATATTACTAGCCGTTTAGCAGATGGACAGTATGGTTGGCCAGAAGCCGCACCATTTGATCGGGTCATTGTTACATGTGGCGCATCAGAAATTCCACTTCACTTACTAGATCAAATCAAAGATGATGGTATTATGGTTATTCCGGTTGATAGTGAAAATGGTGACCAGAAACTAAAAAAGGTGACATGGAATAAAAATAGAGACGCCGCTGTGATCACTGATATCATGGATGTTCGTTTTGTTCCTTTGCTGCCTGATATTGATAACGGAGATAGCTGATTATGCTGGTATCTAATGTTGATATGATGAAACGGAAATCTGTTCTGCAAGCAGTCATGCTAACAGTCATGCTGTGCTTTATTCTGTCGGCGTGCCAGACAACGGAACGGTCAGCTTTACCAGTTGTTAATGCACCAAACCGCGAAGATACCAAGAACGTGCCGCCGAATGGCATTGTTCCGGTTGAGCCGGGGGATACGATCTATACTGTGGCTAATCGCTATGGTGTGACGCCGCGTAAAATCATCCTTGGCAATCAACTTATACCGCCATATCAGCTGGACGGCCTAACGACTTTGATATTACCAAAACCGCGTAATCATTCGGTAAAGCCGGGGGATACACTGGATGCTCTGTCAGAACGTTATGCTGTAACGCGCCATGAATTAATCCGTATCAATCAGTTAAAATCGCCTTATACGCTTCGTCCCGGCACGACTTTGGTGATCCCAAGAGCGCTGGATTATTCTATGCTGGATTTACCGGGGATACCCCCTAGCGACAAAATCAAGGTCATCCCGGGGGCGGAATTGCCGGCAAACACAAATACCGCCGCCACGACTGCGGTTGATCCGGTGACATCAACTCCTGTTGCCGCTGGTGCTTTGGCTTTTGGCTGGCCAGTAAATGGTCAGGTTAATGGCCAGATTATCGAATCCTTTGGTCTGGTGAGCAGTGGCGTTAAAAATGACGGAATAAATATTGCCGGCAATGATGGCGACGCTGTTGTTTCATCATTTGATGGAACGGTGGCTTTTATCGGCAAAGATTTAAAATCATTTGGTAACATGATCCTGATCAAGCACAAAAATGGCTGGATTACGGCCTATGCCCATCTAGGGGATATTGGCGTTACCGAAGGCCAGAACATCCGCAAGGGTGAGAAGATTGGTACAATCGGGCAAAGCGGTAAAGTTAAACAACCGCAATTACATTTTCAGATCAGAAAATCACGTCAACCCGTTGATCCGCTTCAGTATATATCTTAAGTCTGTTGCTTGCTAAATCGCGATTGTGATGCCGGCTTCGCCAGCCGTATGGGTGATAAATTGCCATGCTACGCGACCAGAACGGCTACCCCGCGTGATTGACCATGCTAATGCCTCATGATGCAAATCTGACCGTTCATCCGTTTGTGTCGCCAGATTGATAGCATCTGCATAAGCGTTAATCATGGCCAGATAAGTGTCCTGATCAACAGAATGAAACCCTAACCAGAGCCCGAAGCGATCAGATAGAGAAACCTTTTCTTCCACCGCCTCAGACGGATTAATAGCGGTTGAACGCTCATTATCAATCATTTCCCGCGCCATCAGATGCCGGCGATTTGATGTTGCATAAAAAATCACATGCTCAGGCTTGCCTTCGATACCGCCTTCCAGCACGGCTTTGAGCGATTTATATGATGTTTCCGCGCCTTCAAATGCCAGATCATCACAAAATACGATAAACCGATTATTTTTATGCTGGTTAAGATGAAACAGTAATCGCGGCAAGCTATCCAGGTCTTCGCGGTGAATTTCAATCAGAATAATATCATGGGATGTTGCTATATCAGCATGAATGGCTTTCACAAGTGAGGATTTACCAGTTCCACGCGCCCCCCACAGCAACGCGTTATTCGCCGGATATCCATTAGCAAAGCGTTGCGTGTTTTTGTAAAGACTATCAGATTGATGATCAATCCCCTGCAACAGCGATAACGGAACATGATTAACCTTATCCACAGGTTGAAACTGATCTGGACTGGCTTGCCAGACATAGGCTTGATGCGCATCTGATAAGACAGGCATCTGTTCGGTTTTAGTCATCTGTTCCAGCGCATCCGCTATGCGCCGAAGTTCAATTATCATATCATCTGTTAAGTCTTTCATAGGTCTATTATGCGTGGGTTCAGTCTATCGTCAATGCGGATGTGTATGATCTATGCAGAAAAGACTTGAAACATGGCAAAAATAGCGCATTTGCGTTTGCCTTTGGCCAGCGCATAGTTGTATGTTGTCAGTGCTATTTTATTAACGTTATGGAGCTAATCATGATCATTTCCCCAGCCTATGCACAAGCAGCTGGCGCCGGTGGAGCAGGCGGCATTTTTGGTGCACTTCTGCCATTTTTCCTGATCTTTGTTGTATTCTATTTTCTTCTGATCCGGCCACAACAAAAACGGGCTAAAGAACATCAGTCCATGGTCAGTAACCTGAAAAAGGGTGATATCGTCATCACTGCAGGTGGTATTTCTGGTAAAGTCACGAAAGCCACCGAAGGAAATGAGTCTGTTGACGTTGAAATCGCCAAAGGCGTAAGCGTTAGCATTCTGCGTCACTTTATTTCTGAATGCCGTGACAAAGATGGCCGTGTACTTTCTGGCAATGCTCAACAAAATCAGAAGGCTAAATAATTTTCCGTTCTGATCCCTTATTTGTAAATGATAGCTGGGTAATATGATACGCCTTTCCACATGGTTTTATAACCTTACCATTCTTGTTGTCGTTATCGCGGCATCTGTTGCGGTAAGCACTGTTGTTTTGCGTGATGATGATGGTGGCGGGATAGGGGTAAATCTGGGTCTGGATTTACAAGGCGGATCATATCTGTTGCTAGAAGTAGATATGGATTCCGTTGTGCAGGAACGCATGGATAATCTGGGCGAAACGATCCGGATCAGCATGCGGAACAGTCGCATTGGTATTAGTAATCTGTCTGTAAATTCTGACCGTTTGAGCTTTCAGTTGCGTGATGAATTACAATTTATCGAAGCCAGAGATATTCTGAATGGTCTTATTGCGCCTGAGATGCGCGTCACCATTTCAGAAAATACGCTATCAGTTGCATTCGATGAAAGCGGTCTGTCGCAATTAACAACCATGACAGTCGGGCAAGCGATTGAGATTGTTCGCGCCCGTGTTGATGAAACCGGAACAAAAGAACCTGTTATCCAGCGGCAGGGCAATAACCGTATTCTGTTACAGTTGCCGGGGGTTGATGATCCGGAACAGGTCAAATCACTGCTTGGTAAAACGGCAAAACTTGGCTTCCAGCTTGTCGATATATCAGCCAGTGCGGAATCAGTGAAAGCATCTGGCCGCGTGCCGCCGGGGTCTGAGTTATTGCCATCGCGTGATAATCCGGATGAACATTATTTGCTGAATAAACGTGTTATGGTCAGCGGTGAAATGCTTGAAGATGCCCGCCCATCATTTGACGGGCAAACAAATGAAGCGGTGGTATCATTCACACTGAATTCCACCGGTGCTGAACGTTTTGGACGTGTTACCGGACAGAATATCGGACGGCCATTTGCCATCGTGCTTGATAACGAAGTCATTTCAGCACCAGTGATCAGATCACAGATTTTTGCAAATGGTCAGATATCAGGCGGTTTTTCAGTAGACGAAACAAATGAGCTATCCTTGCTGTTACGCTCAGGCGCGTTGCCAGCACCATTGCTTGTTGTCGAAGAAAGATCAGTTGGCCCCGGATTAGGTAGCGATTCCGTAAGAGCCGGACAGGTAGCATCTATTGTCGGTTTAGCCGGTGTCGCATTATTCATGATTTCCAGCTATGGCATGATTGGCTGTCTGGCCGTTATCGCCGTCTTTATCAACATGCTATTGCTATATGGCCAGCTATCCATTCTGGGTGCTACATTGACATTGCCCGGCATTGCCGGAATTGTGCTGACTATCGGTATGGCGGTTGATGCCAATATCATTATCTTTGAACGTATCAAGGAAGAACTGCGGGCAGGTAGAAAACTTGCCACCGCTTTTAAAACCGGATTTAATCAGGCCACCGGAACAATTATTGACGCTAATCTAACCACATTAGCGGCGGCGTTATTTCTCTATTTCTTAGGGTCTGGGCCAGTTAAAGGATTTTCCGTCACAATTTCTGTTGGCGTTATTTCATCCATGTTCTCAACTATTATCGTGATGCGGGTGCTTCTGGCTATTTGGATAAATACCATAAAACCTGAAAGCATCCTGATTTCTAAGCAGGATATCGGAGCAAATTAATATGGCTTTATTACGGTTACTTCCTGCAAATCTGAATATACCTTTCATGAGGGGTAGGCTTTATTCTTCGGTTTTTTCCGCATTACTTGTCGCTGGTTCCATCATATTCTGGCTAATAGTCGGGTTGAACACCGGTATTGATTTCCGTGGCGGTTTTGTCATTGAGGTGAAAACACTGGAAGGCGCGGCAAATGTCGAAGAATTGCGTGAAGAACTTGGTGATCTTAATCTTGGCGACATCAGCTTGCAGGAATTTGGCAGCGAACGTGAGGTTCTGATCCGCGTTCAATCACAAGACGAAGGCATGGCCACCGATTTAAGTGATGCCAATAAGCAAGCCATCCAGCTAGTGCAAGAACAGATTGCTGACCGCTATGAAATCCGCCGCACTGAATTCGTTGGGGCTGTTGTTGGTGATGAGCTCCGTAGAAATGCGTTTTATGCTGTTATTGCCGCGCTGGGATCAATCATGATCTATATATGGTTCCGGTTTGAATGGCCATTTGCCATATCCGCCATTCTGGCACTGGCGCATGATATCATTACGACAATCGGGCTATTCTCGCTTACGGGGATTGAGTTTAATCTGGCCACGGTGGCGGCGCTTCTGACGATTGCCGGATATTCCATTAATGACACAGTGGTGATTTTTGACCGGATCAGGGATAATCTCAAAAAATATAAATCATGGGATAACGATACGATTATCAACACATCCCTTAGCCAGACCATTTCGCGGACATTGATGACATCAATCACCACATTAATTGCACTATTGGCGATTTATTTCTTTGGTGGTGCTGTTCTTGGTGGTTTCGCCCTTGCCATGATCTGGGGGGTGCTAATCGGTACATATTCTTCGATTTATGTGGCATCCACCATCCTGTCACGGTTTGATCTGCGGCCATCCGATGATGATGACATGCTACCCACACATGAGCGCAATGACCCAAAATCATAAAACAAACACACCGATTATAACGGATTATGATCAGAATGGATTTACCATTGATCATGTTGAGTTTAGCGGTGCCGTTGCTATTCTGGGCGCTGATGCTGTGGGTTATGCGATTACAGATATAAAAGTGGCTAATGATGCCACCATTTCTGCGGATGATTTGAATATATTTTCTGATTTAGGCGAAGACCCGCATCTGTTGATTATCGGTATCGGTGCAACGATGAGCCATCCATTTATGGATTTACGGAAAAAATGTCAGCAGATTGGCCTGAA
>JABIWM010000018.1 GCA_018701255.1 Alphaproteobacteria bacterium
ATTTATATTTGTAACCGGACGCGGCAAAACCGCCATAGAAGATCATTTTGATCATTCAACCGAAATCGAAGATACTCTGGAAAAACGTGGCAAGGATGACGGGCTAACCGCTGTTCGCGGCATGATGAAACCGCCGGGTTCGGTAGCCTATATTCGCCAGCAAGAACCCGCTGGACTTGGTCATGCCATATGGTGCGCCCGTCATTACACAAATGGTGAGCCGGTTGCGGTTTTGCTTGCTGATGATTTGATCCAGCCTGATAAAGGCGGCGTGGGCTGCCTTAAGCAAATGGTTGCGGCATGGCAGGAAACCGGCGGCAACATGGTAGCGGCGATGGACGTGCCAAAGGAAAAAACCGCGTCTTACGGCATCATTACCCCCGGGGTAGTTGATGGGGCATTAACCGAAGTCAAAGGGTTGATTGAAAAACCGCATCCAGACGATGCACCATCCACACTAGCCGTCGTTGGCCGCTATATTCTTGAGCCCGGCGTTTTTGATGAGCTGGAAAAAATGGAACGCGGCACTGGCGGAGAGATACAAATCACGGATTCGCTAGCCCGGCGCATTGGCCATGTTCCTTTTTTCAGCCATCAGTTTTCTGGCACCCGTTTTGATTGTGGGTCAAAGCTGGGTTTTCTTCAGGCAAATATATCCTATGCCCTATCCCGTGATGATCTGGCCGGCCGGCTAGAGCCATGGCTAAAGAGTCTTAATCAATGATAAAACATCTTTTTGATCCCACTATCCTCCGGGCTTATGACATTCGCGGTATTCTGGACGAAACCCTAACCGGTGATGATGCCTATGCTATTGGCATTGGCTTTGCCGCACATATTCGCGCTAAAGATGGGCATAAAGTTGTTATCGGGCGTGATGGCCGGTTATCTTCGCCTATGCTGGCTGAATATCTGGCCAATGGTCTGGTTGCTGGCGGCATGCATGTCATTGATATTGGCATTTCTCCAACACCTATGCTGTATTTTGCTGATCGGATTTATCAATCTGATGGCGCTATCCAGATTACCGGCTCACATAATCCACCGAATTATAATGGCTTTAAAATGGTTGTCGGCCATTTACCATTTTATGATGCTGATATTACCGGTCTGGGACAGATCATGGCGAATGGCGTAGACAGCGCCAAAGGCGGCCACCATGATCATGCTGATATCTCGGATCAGTATATTGCCGCACTTAAAACATATGCCGGTGATCTTAACCATTTGGGGCAACCGCCGCTTGTCTGGGATTGCGGTAATGGGGCAACTGGCCCTGTGGTGGATAGGCTAACCGCAGAATTACCCGGCCAGCATCAGGTTCTGTTTTCGGACATTGACGGCACGTTTCCCAATCATCACCCTGATCCGGTTGATCCGGCGACATTGCATCTGTTGCGGCAAGCCGTTGCTGATCATGGCGCGGTTATTGGTATCGGGTTTGATGGTGATGGCGACCGCATCGGATTAATTGACGGCAAAGGCCGACAAGTCGCTGGCGATGTGCTGACTGCTTATCTGGCCGACGGCGTGTTGCGCCGTCATCCGGGGGCTGCGATTCTGTTTGATGTGAAATCGTCATCCGTAGCACTGGATCACGTTAAGGCATCCGGCGGCCAGCCGCAATTATGGAAAACCGGCCATAGCCATATGAAAATGCGCTTGAAAGAAACCGGCGCCCCACTTGCGGGCGAAATGAGCGGCCATCTGTTTATGGCTGACGGTTGGTACGGTTTTGATGATGCGTTATTGTCTGCTGTGGCGGTATTAAAAGAAATGGCAGAAACCGGACGTGATATTACGGCGTTTGTTGATACCCTGCCGCCAGTTTTTGCCACACCGGAATTGCGGATACCGTGCATGGAAAGCGAAAAATTTGCGCTGGTCGATGCTGTCACCAAAGCCGCCAGAACCGATCCGGATCATGGCACGCTGGATGTTAATGCCATTGATGGTATTCGTGTAACTACTGATCAGGGATGGTGGCTGATCAGGGCATCAAACACAGGTGCCGAATTAGTAGCCCGCGCCGAAGGCCATGATAAAGCGGCACTGGATAAACTGGAATCCAGCATTTACCACCGGCTTCAATCAGCGGGATGGAAAAAACCTTAACCACCTAATTGAAACAGAATTGCCACAACACGTTAGAATCGCTATAAATAAATCGTAACTGAGGCATCTATCATTCATGGAGATCATTATGTCGGAGCGCGTAAACTCATTCGGCTTACAAGTGGATAATTCGCTTTATCAATTTATCAATCAGGATGTATTGAAACAGCTGGACGTAACCGAAAATGATTTCTGGAAGGGTTTTGCCGAAGCCGTTACAACGCTGACCCCGAAAAACCGTGATCTGCTAGCCACACGCAAATCATTGCAGGATCAGATTGATGCATGGTTTTTAGAACGCCGGGGCAAAGCTATTGATCAGGCTGAATATGTCAGCTTCCTTAAAGACATCGGATATCTGGTTCCCGAAGGTGAAGATTTTCAAATCACCACGGATCATGTCGATGAAGAAATGGCACTGGTCGCCGGCCCGCAGCTGGTGGTACCGGTATTAAATGCCCGCTTTGCGCTGAATGCGGCAAACGCCCGTTGGGGTAGCTTATATGATGCGTTTTACGGAACAGATGCTATTCCACAAGACACGCCAATTGCTGCCGGTTTTGATCAGGCGCGTGGCGCGAAAGTCATTGCCGCTGTTCGGGATCATCTGGATCAGGTTGTCCCGCTAGATGGGGCTAGCCACCGCGATACCACCGGCTATGTTATTGCCGATAATCAGCTATCTGCATCATGCAAGGATGGCTCAACCGTGGGACTGCAAGATCACAATCAGCTGCGTGGCTGGCTAGGTGATCCCACAGCACCAACATCTATTCTGCTGGCGGTAAATGGTCTGCATCTGGAAATGGTCATTGATCGGGCGGGGGTTATTGGCGCTAATGATGACGCTGGTATTAATGATGTGGTTATCGAGTCTGCGCTGACAACAATTGTTGATCTCGAAGATTCCGTGGCGGCTGTCGATGCCGAAGACAAATGCGATGCCTATCGCAACTGGTTGGGGTTGATCATGGGTGATCTGACCGCCAGCTTTATGAAAGCCGGAAAAGAATTGAAGCGGACGCTTCATGCTGATCGCGTTTTTAACGGTATCAATGGTAAGCCGCTAACCCTGCACGGGCGGTCATTGCTTCTGGTGCGAAATGTTGGCCATCTGATGACTAATCCGGCTATTCTTGATGCCAATGGTGATGAGCTATTCGAAGGCATTATGGATGCGTTTATTTCTTCTGCTATCGCCGCACATGATATCAAAGGCCATGGCAAATACCGCAACAGCCGAAGCGGATCAATCTATATTGTTAAGCCGAAAATGCACGGCCCCGAAGAAGTCAGCTTCACCGATGAATTATTTGCTACGGTGGAACGCGTGCTTCACCTGCCTGCCAACACGATTAAAATTGGTATCATGGACGAAGAACGCCGGACATCCGTTAATTTGAAAGAATGTATCCGTGCCGCGTCAGCGCGTGTAGTGTTCATTAATACCGGTTTCCTTGATCGTACCGGTGATGAAATTCATACCGCAATGGAAGCCGGCCCCATGATCCGCAAAACTGCCATGAAAGGCACAACATGGATTGCGGCTTACGAAGACTGGAACGTTGATATCGGGCTTGCTTGCGGATTGTCTGGCAAAGCGCAAATCGGGAAAGGCATGTGGGCAATGCCTGATCTGATGGCAGATATGCTGGAACAGAAAATTGGCCATGTTAATGCCGGTGCAAATTGTGCATGGGTGCCATCACCAACCGCCGCCACATTGCACGCGCTACATTATCATCAGGTTGATGTGTTTGATGTTCAAAAATCATTGATGGGCAAGCGCCGCGCCAAGCTCGAAGATTTGCTGACTATCCCTGTTGATACAGAAAGCAATTATTCTGCCGAAGATATCCAGAACGAACTGGATAATAATGCACAGGGGATTCTGGGTTACGTTGTGCGCTGGGTTGATCAGGGGGTCGGTTGTTCCAAAGTGCCGGATATTAATGATATCGGACTCATGGAAGACAGAGCAACGCTTCGTATTTCTGCCCAGCATATTGCTAACTGGTTGCATCATGGGATCACCAATAAAGAACAAGTCGTTGAAACCATGAAACGCATGGCAAGTGTCGTTGATCGCCAGAATGCCGGTGATGCCGATTATCATCCTATGGCAGATCATTTTGATCAGTCCATCGCGTTTCAGGCCGCTTGTGATCTGGTACTCGAAGGCCGGAGCCAGCCATCCGGCTATACCGAACCCGTTCTGCACCGCCGCCGGCTTGAGCTGAAAGCAAAATAGGCATTATTCCATTGTTTGATCTGGATCAGCATATTGCGCGATATCCTGATTTCCCTAAACAGGGGATCACATTTTATGATATCTCGCCTATGCTGGAAAATCACGATGCCTTGAAATCCTGTGTTGATGTTCTGGCTGATCTGGCGCGGCCATATCAACCAGACCTTATTGTCGGGCTTGATGCCCGTGGTTTTCTGTTTGTAACGCCAGTTGCGCTAGCGCTGAATGCTGGCGCAATCATGATCCGGAAAAAAGGCAAATTGCCGGGCGCGGTGAGCCAGCAATCCTATGCGCTAGAATATGGAGAAGCCACGCTAGCGCTTCAGAATGATCGTGATATTGCTGGCAAAACCATCGTTATCGTTGATGATTTGCTGGCCACCGGCGGTACTATCGCCGCCGCCAATCAGCTCATTTCTGATCATGGGGGTATAGTGGCCGCCAATCTGGTGTTGATTGAGCTGACCGGATGTAATGGCCGCGCGCATCTGACCGGTGATGTGCACGCCGTCCAGCAATATGATTTTTAACTGGATGAGTTGGCGCGGCTTAAAGCCCCAGATTTGATCTGGCTTCTTGCCGCAACGCGTCAATAATTACTGTTTTGCGGTTCTGTTTCGTGTACCAGAATGTCCATCCATTACAGCTTTGTCGGCCTTGCAATTTTGCGGCAAGGCTATGGATTGATCCGCTATCATCACCTGCTTTTAAACTGCCATCGACGCGAACCGTGGCTTTATAATCGCCTTTTTCGCAAGTCAGTTTATCCCCCGCTTTAATCAGACCCTGATCAAGCAAAGCACCAAACGGAATCTTCACCTCAGCCCGGCGTTCCGGCATTTCTAGCAGATCAGGATCACCCACCGCGCGAGTGGCTTCTATCCGTTGTTCAGCCAGTGTTGCATATTCGGGATCAGCCTCAATCCCGATCCAGTGCCGGCGCAACCTTTTAGCCACCACGCCGGTTGTTCCCGTGCCAAAAAACGGATCAAGAATCACATCACCCGGACGGGTTGATGCCATCACGACCCGCGCCAGCAATGCTTCCGGTTTCTGGGTAGGATGCGCTTTAACGCCATCACTTTTCAGCCGCTCATTGCCAGAACAGATAGGTAACCACCAGTCTGAACGAAGCTGGCGATCATCATTAAATGTTTTCATGGCCTGATAATTAAACGTATAGCGGGAATTACGCTGGCGTGATGCCCAGATCAGCGTTTCATGGGCATTGGTCATCCGGCGCCCACGAAAGTTCGGCATGGGGTTACTTTTCAGCCAGATCACATCATTCAGCGTCCAGAATCCCAAATTCTGCATAACAGCACCAACCCGGAAAATATTATGGTAAGACCCAATGACCCAGATTGTGCCATCTGGTTTCAATATACGCCGTGCTTCGGTCATCCAGTTGGTGGTAAAACTATCATAAGCGGCAAAGCTGCCGAATTGATCCCATGTATCGCCATCATCGATACCGTCGACCCGGGAATGATCAGGTCGGATCAGGACAGATTGCCCCAATTGCATATTATAAGGAGGGTCGGCAAAAATCATGTCAATGGATGCATCATCCAGCTGGCGCATGGCATCAATGCAATCACCGCGCATCACCATATCTTGCCTGGCTTTGACCATTCTGATCACCCTTTTCCTTGATCTATTGTTGATCTGTTGTTGATCTGTTGTTCATATTTGCGCAGAATAACCTGCTCAATTGATTACCATATTCTTATAATTATATAATAAGTCAATGACTTATAATGAGAAATTGATTCGTAATCTATATATAGTGGTCAGACAGGAAAGGGATTCCCTATCTTGTGGCCATGACAACAGTAAAATATTGATGAACCGGTGATCTGATGCTTATTCAGACAGAAATGCCGATAGTTTCGCTATCATGTCTTCCATATCCTGTGACGGATGAAGCGTAATATCCGGATGTTCGGGTTCTTCATATGGTGATCCTATGCCTGTAAAATTAGGGATATCACCTGCTCTTGCTTTTTTGTACAGCCCTTTAGCATCACGTTGTTCACATATATCCAGCGGCGTATCCACAAAAACCTCTATGAACTCATCGCTTTCAAACATCTGCCTTGCCATATCACGTTCGGATCGAAACGGTGAAATAAAGGCTGTTAGAACAACCAGACCTGCATCAACCATCAGTTTTGCCATTTCAGCTACACGCCGGATATTTTCAATCCTGTCGGCATCACTAAATCCTAAATCCTTGTTTAATCCGTGACGGATATTATCACCATCAAGCAAATAGGTGCGAATACCTCTGGCATGGAGAGCGCTTGCCATTGCATCGGCAATAGTGGATTTTCCAGAACCGCTCAGACCGGTAAACCAGAACACTTTTGATGTATGCCCATTAAGAATGCGTCTGGCTGTTTTATCTACATCCAGTTTCTGGCGATGAATATTACCGGCGCGCCGCAAGGCGAAATGGATCATGCCCGCCGCCACGGTTTGCTGGCTTACTGGATCAATCAGGATAAACGCGCCTAATTCCGGTGTCTGGTTATAGGCATCAAAACAGATTTGTTTTTGACAATTTATGGTTACACGCGCGATATCATTCAGCTGAAGCGTTTTAGCCGCCAGATTATTTCCCGTATTAATATCCAGTTTGTGTTTAATGGATAGCAGGCTTGCCGATACGGTTTGCCCCGCCAGTTTAAGCTGATAGCCACGGCTAACCATGCCATGATCTTCGCTCATCCAGACCAGATCAACTTCAAACTGATCTGCGACTTCTACCGGTTGATTATGCGAGGCAATGACCTCACCGCGTGAGATATCAACATTATCTGCCAATTCAAGAGTGACAGAAAGACCTCTTTTTGCCTGATCCAGTTTTGTGCCAGCCAGCCAGATATGTTTAACACTGGTCACGGTGCCGGATGGTGCTATGCGAACCTGTTCCCCAACAGACACATGTTCCCGCAGAATAACGCCGCTGTAACCACGGAATTCGGAATTCGGCCGGTTTACCAATTGAACCGGCATAGCAAAACCATCGGCATCGGCGGTGGTCTGATTAGGGGCTGTTTCCAGCTTTGATATTAATGTCGGGCCTTGATACCAACTCATTACCGTTGATCGGCTATTAATATGTTCGCCTTTAAGCGCGGATATGGGAATAGCCGTTACATCGGCAAAGTTCATGTCGGCAGAAAATGCTTGGTAATCCGTGACAATGTTATCAAACGCATTTTTATCATAATCCACCAGATCCATTTTATTTACGGCAAGAATGATCTGGCGAATACCCATCAGATGACAGATATAGGAATGGCGGCGGGTTTGTTCCAGAATCCCGTGTCTAGCATCTACTAATATAATAGCAAGAGCGGCGGTTGATGCACCTGTTGCCATATTCCGCGTATACTGGCTATGGCCGGGGGTATCCGCCACAATGAACCGGCGCTTATCGGTCGTGAAAAACCGGTAGGCCACATCAATGGTGATCCCCTGTTCCCGTTCTGCTGATAATCCGTCCACAAGCAGCGCAAAATCAATATCTTCGCCTTGTGTGCCATGTTTTCTGGAATCCGCTTGTAAGGCATCAACCTGATCATCAAACAATGCTTTTGCTTCAAAAAGCATACGGCCGATCAATGTTGATTTCCCATCATCCACAGACCCGCAAGTGATAAAGCGGAGCGTATCTAGTTCGGATTGTTCTTTCAGATAAGCCGCAACAGAAATCGTGTCGTTCATATCAGAAATATCCTTCTTTTTTCTTCGCTTCCATACTGGCATGAGCATCTTTATCTATGGTTCGCCCTTGCCGTTCGGATGTCCGCGCGGTGAGCAATTCCAGAATGATGTCTTCGATATTGTTTGCCTGACTTTCCACAGCACCTGTCAACGGATAGCAACCAAGCGTCCGGAAACGTACTCTTTTCATTTCTACTTTTTCTGATTGGCCCAGTACCAGACGATCATCATCTACCATGATCATTGTTCCATCACGTTCAATAACCGGACGTGGCGCGCTAAAATATAATGGAACAATAGGTATCTGTTCGCGATAGATATATGTCCAGATATCCAGCTCTGTCCAGTTTGATAATGGGAACACCCGAATGGATTCGCCCTTGGCTACTCTGGTATTATACACGTTCCATAATTCTGGCCGCTGGTCTTTGGGATTCCACTGATGATTTGCTGTTCGGAACGAAAACACGCGTTCTTTAGCTCTGCTTTTTTCTTCGTCACGTCTTGCCCCACCAAATGCCGCATCAAATTGATAATGATCCAGCGCTTGCTTTAATCCTTGGGTTTTCATGATATCTGTATGCAGGGCAGAGCCGTGATCAATGGGGTTTATGCCCTGCTTTACGCCATCAGGGTTTTTATGCACCAGCAAAGTCATTCCTGTCTTTTCCACGATCTGATCACGGAATTCATACATGGCTTGAAACTTCCAGCCAGTATCAACATGCAATAACGGAAATGGTGGCACCGCTGGCCAGAATGCTTTCCGCGCCAGATGCAACATCACTGCGCTATCCTTGCCGATAGAATAAAGCATGACGGGATTTGCGGTTTCTGCCACGACTTCGCGCATAATCTCAATACTTTCGGCTTCAAGCCGGTCGAGATGCGATAAAGGTGTCGCCGGTTTTGCCGGAACCAGTTGGTTATCAATGGCAATATGATATTGCTCATGATATGCCATAGACGCGATTTGAAGCGGCTTTGGTACGATCAGCTCATGACGAAAAGCCGCTAATTCCGCGTGCAGGCATAATAATAATGGCTGGGTGATTTTATCAGCTAGCATATGGATAAAATCCTGCAAAGCCTCTTTCCCGCTTTGGTCTTTATTGGCAAAGCGCCATGTTCTGGCACCACGACCATCATGCGCGCAAATCATAGCTGGCCGTTGATCCGGCTGCCATAGCTGGACAATGACATATTTTCCGCGCCGCGATTTAATCATATTCATTTCGGCTTGGATCAGATTTTTCTGAACAGGATGATTGTCTTCATCTGTTACTTCTGTTGTATCAATCAATGGCGGAAAATACCGGGCGTCCGATGTTAACCGTTCCAGTTTTTTCAAACCTGCCGCATCGCTGGCTAGATCACATGCATGAAGCAGGGTATCGCGCGTCCATAGACCATCATTATTCTGTTGATAAGGTAACATAACATTGTCGCAATAAGTGTAAAAAGTAAATATTACTATAATATAAGTAAATTTAACAGTCAAATATTAAATATAAATCTAATATTCAATATTACGACAATGTTATAAAACACCCTATCTATATTGCGCTAATGGCCGAAAAGACATGCGGTGATAGGGCGTTGCCCCGTGATTGGCCAATGCTGATTGATGTTCTGCCGTGCCATAGCCTTTATTTTTTTCCCAGCTATATTCCGGATGAACATTGGCCAGATCAACCATCATATGATCACGCGTGACTTTTGCCATGATCGATGCCGCCGCAATAGACAGCACTTTCAGATCACCTTTTATGATGGCTTCTACTTGTGTTGTTTTTGCCGGTGATGATAAATCCGGGCGGATAGACCCATCGACCAGTAACATCACATGATCTATATCAGCGGCCGGTGATGCGGGCGGTAATGTATCACATAGTAATTTATCTGATGCTTTTTGCATGGCTTGAAACGTCGCGGGCAAGATGCCCATATCATCAATATCCGTGGCATCTGTTGCGGCGGTTGCCAGTCGCAGATATGTGCTGTTTTTAGCCAGTTCCAGCAAATCATCATACATATTCTGGCGGCGCGGCGCGGTCAGTTTTTTGCTATCGGTCAGACCTTTTGGTAAATCCGCCACCACATCAGGGGATATCCACGCGGCACCAGCAACAACCGGCCCCGCCCATGGGCCACGGCCAGCTTCATCTATACCGATAATCATAGCATCCGGATATTTTGCTAATCTCTCACGCTCAAAGCTAAAATCAGGATAGCGGCTCATCCGCTGCGGCCACCAATACCCTGTTCCATTAGCCGTGGCATGATTTCCACAAAATTGCATGGCTTATGCCGGATATCCAGCTGAAGCGACAGCAATTCATCCCAGCCATCCCGACACGCCGATGGCGACCCGGGTAGCGCAAAGACATATACGCCATTAACCACACATGCCATCGCCCGACTTTGCATCGCTGATGTTCCGATTTTCAGATAACTCATCGCGCGAAACGCCTCACCAAAGCCTTCTATCGGTTTATCCATGATCTGTTGTAACGCTTCGGGGGTAACGTCACGTCCGGTAAGCCCCGTGCCGCCGGTGGTAATAATAACATCAATATGATCTGAACGTGACCAGTCTGTTATCTGTTTTGCTATCACCGCAATATCATCTGTCACTATACCGCGAGTTGCCAGCACATGTCCGGCATCGGTGATGCGATTGACCAGAATATCACCGGATTTATCAGTATCAGCGGTTCGGGTATCCGATACTGTTAAAACCGCTAAGGATACTGGCTGAAATGGTGTTGCCGTATCAATTCCCATTGTTATATCTCTTACGGGCAGATGTCAGATAATTTGGTAATCTGGCAATCGCTTTGATCCAGACTTTGAATCAATGCCCCATTACCAGCCGCCAATGCGGCAACCATACTGGAATCCTTGCCGGTTAATTTGCTGTAAATCCACAAATTGGTCATCACATTTTTAACATAGAAACGGGTTTCACGCGCCGGCAGCGATTCCAGAAGCATCAGCTCATCGCCGCCATGATTAACCTGAGCTGACCA
>JABIWM010000129.1 GCA_018701255.1 Alphaproteobacteria bacterium
AATTCGGCAATGGATTTAGAATCCATCCAGTCCAGAATCTCAATTGGCTGGTTGCTGCTGGATGGCGTGATCCGGCTAAGAACAGATTGTGCTTTATCCTCACCTAATGCCTTGTTGAGAACATTCTTGATATAGTTCCCGGCACCAAGACCAAGGCTGGTCTGTTCTTTGATAATGGCAAGGAATTCATCCAGAACCAGATTGACCGTATCCTGATTAAGTCCTTGCACCGAATACATGGCACGCCCCAGATGCTGAACCTCACGCGGGTTTAGATTGCGCAAAATCTCGGATGCTTCATCTTCACCTAATAGCATCATAAGGATAGCAGATTTCTGTGTTCCGGTTAGGCTTTCAAAAATCTGTTCTTTTGTGCCTTGATTATCTTTTTCTGCCATGATCAATTCTCTTTCCGGCTGTTACGTTAGATAATATTAACTAAACATAATATTCATGTTAGCGGATATTTAGCTTAATCCAAATCATCTTTCATCATGTTCTTGAACACGTTGCTGACGCGTCCGGCTTCATCACCGACAATCATTCGGATAACGGCAACCTTATCGTCATATGTATTGGCGGTATCCAGCATTTCGGCTGATATAGATGCCTTTTTCGGCTTCAGCTTTGATTTGATATCTTCAAGGCTCTCACCTTCGGCAATTTCAACTGTGTCCAGATCAACTTCGTCTTCCAGATTGATCAGTGCTTCGCCGGGCTTTCCGGGGGCGACTGGTACGATGATCCGTGAAATAAGTGGACGGATAACACCCAGAATAATGACACCCATGATCAATAGCGTCATCAGCTGTTTCATGACGTTGGAAATCCAGTCAATTTCATACCATGACCTCTCAAAGCCTTCGATGGATGAGGCAAAAGTAGAGCTGCTGACGGTCAGGTTGTCACCGCGTTTTTCATTAATACCGATAGCACTAATGACCAGCGCTTCAATTTCGGCCAGTTTTTCAGGCGTGATTTTCACTACCTCAGTAAGGCCAGTTTCTTCATTCGTAATTTCCGGGTCACGCAATAAAACCGATGCATTAATAGCGGTAATCAAATTGGACGGTTTCTGGGTGGTTGAAATAGTACGGCTGACTTCATAGTTTTTGACCTCACTCGAAGATCGTGTCTGCATGCCGCCGCCACTGCTGTTCTGACTATTAAAATCAGTGCTTAGCTCATTGGCATTCGGAGGACGATTTGACGTTGCGCCGGGAATACCTTTGGCATCCTGATTGGCAGACATATCCACGCTTGATTGCATACTACGGATAGCACCGCCATTCGGGTCTACCAGTTCTTCGGTTATTTCGTTGCGGGTAAAATCGATATCCAGATTCACCTGTGCGGTGACATTGCCGGCACCAACGATTGGCGATACCAGCTGAATAATGCGGTTACGATAGATTTGTTCCAGTTTCATGCGGTGCTGAAGCTGGCTATCTGACATTACACTGGATGGATCATCAACTGGATTTGATAGCAAATTGCCATATTGATCTACGATAGTCACATCCGCCTTTGACATACTTGGCACAGATGATGAAACAAGATGAATAATAGCATTAACCTGATGGCTACCTAATGACCGCCCATTGCTCATCTGAACAAAAACAGAAGCACTAGGTTGAACAGCGGATCGCGCAAAGACAGATTTTTCGGGTAAGGCCAGATGCACTCTTGCGGCAATCACGCCTTCGATTTCACCGATGGATTTGGCAATCTCAATTTCCTGTACCTGCTTGATTTTGATATTTTCGACTGATCGGCTTGACCCCATGGGAATATCACCGATGGTAGAATAGCCATCTGGTACGGATTCCGGCAATCCCTGTGCGGCCAGTGTCATGCGTGAAGTATGGTAATCGGAAGTCGGAACCAGAATATCGCCAGTGCTTGGGTCTAGGCTCACATCAACGCCAGCATTTTTTAATGCTTCAACCACGCGTGCTTTCTCGCTTTCTGGTAAGCCGGCATAAAGCGGCGATACAGACGGTTGTTGCATAATTACATAAAGCACCAGACCAACAACAACCCCGATAACGGACAGGATAGCAGGCAGGGATTTTTTGATGCTTGGGTCAGATGTCATCCTCCGAACGCTGGATAGCGTTCCGCCACTATCATTTACTGCAACTGGTGCAGCTGCGTTATCCAATGTGGTTGCTTCAGCCATTTTTCTGCTCCATCCTTAACGTGATAAACCTGTTCATATGATCAGGATTAAACTGGCATGTTCATGATATCTTTATAGGCGCTTAACATTTTGTTTCGCGCATTCAGCGTGAGCTGGAAACCAAGAGAAGAAATCTGCTGGCTGATCATGACTTTGCTTAGATCATTTTCCAGACCCATTTCATAATTCTGGTTAAGCTTAATGGTATTATTCTGGGCTTCTGCTACCGAATTGATGGCTGTTCCCATTCTATCGCCAAAGCTTACAGAGCTGGCAGTTTGCGATGATCTTGCGGATTCCAGCATGGCTTTAGCATCCTGCAATGCAGTGCTGGGCGTGACTTGTGAAAATGTAGTAGGTTTAATAATGGTCATGACTGATCCTCACTTTACAAAATTATAGCGCTAAAGCGGCATGTTGTTGCGTTGCGGTATGCTGTGGTAATGCCAGCAGGCCAATGGCGGTATCAATGATGATATCGGCACTGGTGATCATTCCGTTTGATGCTAGAACCATGGCGCGTTGCAGAACATTTTCCAGCTCTCTGACATTCCCCGGCCAGTGATATTCGGTCAGCATTTTTATGGCGCTCTCATCCATCCATGGAATAGTGGTCAGATCAGAATGGTGCCGTTTCAGCAATGCGGTGGCGATAGGAATAATATCCTCTGCCCGATCAGCGATGCTGAGGGTATGTAGAGGAAAAACATTCAGCCGGTAATACAGGTCTTCACGAAAACGGCCGTGGTTAATTTCATCCTGCATGGCGCGGTTGGTAGTGGCAATCACGCGCACATCAATATCAATTTCCTGCTGGCTACCTAATGGGGTAACGGTTTTTTCTTGCAGAACACGCAACAGCTTGGCTTGAAGGCTTAACGGCATTTCCGAGATTTCATCCAGCAGCAATGTCCCACCATCAGCGGCACGGAAAATGCCTTTATTAGCGGTGGACGCGCCAGTGAATGATCCTTTTTCATGTCCGAACAGGATAGCTTCCAGCATGTTTTCAGGAATAGCGGCACAGTTGATACCAACAAATGGCTTATCTTTTCTGGCAGAATGAAAATGAACAAAACGCGATAGGACTTCTTTACCTGTACCGGTTGGCCCATTAACAAAAACGGTGACATCTGTTGCCGCCACTTTTTTAGCCAGATTAAGCATGTTCAGACTTGCATCACTGCCAGTGGCCAGATGACCATCAGCATCAATCAGTGACGCTACCATATTGTATCCGTAATGCATCACCGGATTTGAAATAGTGATATCGGGCATGGAAACATTAATCAGCTTGCCGCCCAGATCAGTTGCCAAGGAAAAATGATCAGCATGTTCGGTGATAACAATGATCAACCGTGCCTTGATCTGGCGTGCCATTTCAATCAGCTTTTCGCGGCCGCCGCCCTTCTTGATAAAAGCATCAGAACAGATCAGTGTGGCGCCAGCGGTGCTAGCCTCATCAGCCGATGGTAACGGCGAGACGGTGAACATACGTTTGAGTAAGATTGTCTCAATGATGTCGGCACTGTCAAAATGATCTTTGGCAAGTCGGATAAAAGACATATGATCCTCAATTAGTTAACAAATAGTTAATTCTGTAATCAAACAGGCAAAAACCTTGCCAGTTTTAAAAAAATCAAAATTAATTTTTAACTTATTGAAAATAAACGAAATTAAAAAATATATTTTTAAATATCATCTTTTCGCCCATGTGTTATCTTTTTGACAGATTGGAATTTATTAGATAGAAATTAACAAAATATTGACATATTCGACTTGCGATAGACCTATATTAGGCTGAGGAACACATGGTAGCTTCGATTGATAAATATCTAAGTGGACAATCTGCTGTGATGGCTGATCTTAAGCATATGGTTGAAATGGTATCGCCAACGACATCGACGGTTCTGGTGCTTGGTGAAACCGGCACCGGCAAAGAAATGGTGAGCCGTGCTATCCATCATTCCTCAGGGCGAACAGGTGATCTGATATCTATTAATTGCGCGGCTATCCCCTCTGAATTGCTGGAATCAGAGCTGTTTGGTCATGAGAAAGGCGCTTTTACCGGCGCTGAAAAACCACGGCAAGGCCGGTTTGAGATGGCCAATGGAGGAACATTATTCCTTGATGAAATTGGTGATATGCCTATATCGCTGCAATCCAAATTATTGCGGGCGCTTGAGGACAGAACTATTCAGCGTGTTGGTGGCGGTAAGGATATTAAGGTTGATTTCCGGCTGGTTTGCGCCACCCACCAGAATTTGAAATCAAAAGTAGATGAGGGCAGTTTCCGGGCCGATCTGTATTACCGGATTAATGTGTTTCCTGTACAATTGCCCAGTCTGGCGGAACGGAAAGTAGATTTGCCTGTGCTGATCAAGGCGATCATGGAAAACATGAAAGCCATGGGTGACGCGGTAGATTTCCAATTTGACGAAGACGCTGTTGCTGAAATGATGCGTTATTCCTGGCCGGGAAATGTGCGTGAATTGCGCAATGTGCTGGAACGGGCGCAAGTTCTTTTTGCTGGCAAAACCATAGGCGCAACAGAAGTAAGAGAAAATCTGTTGCGGATGAAAGCCCCAAAAAAAGATCAGGAAGCTGATTTTTTATGGCAGGCAACGGCTGATCTGAGTGACCCGAACATGGCTAATGGCGATGTGCTGGATAAACCGGCTTTACCGCATCCATCTGATTATCGTGACTGGTTTGCTTATTTTGATGATATGGATTTACGCCGTCATTTGCAGGACATTGAAATCACATTAATAGAAGCCGCGCTGAATAAGCACGAAGGCATGGTCAGCCGCGCGGCAGAGGCGTTAAAGCTCCGCCGTACGACTTTAATTGAAAAAATGCGCAAATATGTGATTGAAAAACCGGCTCATTCGCCAGATGCGTAAGCCGGTTGCTGATATGGTTTACCGATATCCTTCCAGCCTGCGGATATGCTTTCCCGTATTTTTATTCAGTTCATGAATAGCATTTTCGATGCTGATAATCTCAGACTTTACTTTATTTAACACGCCTTCCAGATGATCGAGCTGTTCCACGGAAAGTGGCCCTTCAAAACCTTTGAGCCGGATTAGATACTCTTGCCGGGATGCGTCCAGATCAAGCGCAGAGGTGAAATCAGTGCTTTTGATAGCACTAGCAATGCCGTGATTGATTTGTTCTATATATTGGATCATATGTGTGGCTTGGTTAGTCATGACGGTGCTCCCTCTCGGCTCAATTGATGCCAGGCGTCACGAATCTCATCTAGAGATATAATCGCTTTTTCCGTGCCTTCAATTGTGTTGTCTTTCCAGTCTTGAAGTAATTGCTGTCTTGCATATTCATAAAGCTGGAACAGATTATTGGCGATATCACCGCCTTCTTCAAAGTTCAGACTGGTTTGCAAGGCATATATGATAGTAAGTGAACGGCTAAACTGGCGGGAACGGACATCTTTTTCCCCTTTTTCCGGGTCTGAATGTTGAATAAAATCCTGCATAGCGCGGATAAGCTCATCAAAAAGCAAGGCAACAATGGCTACCGGATCATTGCCCTCTACCACATTGGTGTGATCAGTTTTGGTATAGGCTTCCATCATTTTTTTTACTGACATCGTCTACGACCTCTTTGGGCTTCCCTATTAGTGTTGTTTATATTATAATAATCTTATGGTAATGCCTGCTTTAACACAAACCTCACCTGTTTTGCCAAGCATAGATATGCTGGCAACCCAGCCTATTGCTGCAAATTCCGTGCCATCACAGCGCCAAACGGCCTATGGAATTGAGGCGGTTGGTATTACCCAGAATCAACACCGTCAGATGAACAGACAGCCAGCAACCATCATTAATCACCCGCGTCTGGCGCCATCCACCGTGACAAGTGAGCAATTTATGTCAGCGCGAGCCAGTTTATCGCCGGGCTTTGTTCAACAAATGGCGGCTTCAAAAATTGCCCGCATATCCAATTTATATGCCGATACCCCGCGATTTTCAGCACAAGTTGATATCCTGGCTTAACCCCGATACGTTTTTTTATATATGTGGTTTTATGAACGTTCCAGATCGGTGATGCGGTTTTGCGTGCTCAGATAAAGCCCGAAAATATCGCCTTCGGTTACTACCCCTAGCAAATCCCCGTTATCACGATTAATCACCGGAATGGATTCGCCGACAAAGGTGCTGGCAATTTCAATTGCCTGCATCAGTGAGGCATCATGCTTGATGGATATCGCGTCTGTATCTGCGGCATCGGTAAGCCCGATATCATCAGGTTGCTGAAGCAATTCATGCAAGGTCAATTTTCCGATAAATACATTGTTATCAAGCAAATAGCTCTCACTTACCCCATGGGCAATCATGCGCGTAACTACATCTGATTTGCTGTCGGATTGGTGGGCGGTTACATAATCATCGCTAACTAGATCATGAACGGGGATTTCCATCATTTCCAGATGGCCGCGCCCCTGGGAGATATCTATGCCGCGATCCAGCAATTGACGGTCGAAAAACGAATGGCCGTAAATATGGTGACTGATCAGCGCCGCCGTCACCACGCTCAGCATGGCGGCTAGGGCATAATCGTAGCTCATGGTCATCTCAAGCATAATCAGAACACCGGATACAGGCGCGCCGATTACCGCGCTTGCCACCGCCGCCATGCCGCAAACAACCATGACAGGCCCGCTAACCATGATGCCTATACTAGCCAGCAATTTCTGGATGCTGGCACCAGCCGCCGCGCCAATGAATAAAGCAGGCGAGAATATGCCGCCATAGAACCCCATGCTCAAACACAATGCGGTCATGACAACCTTGGCAACAAGAATAGTCAGCAACATTGCAAGCCCGAATTCCATATTCAGCATATCCAGCACAACACCCGTGCCCAGCCCCAGAATTTGCGGCAGCACCATCCCAACCAGTCCGGTGATGATAGCAGCGGCAAACAGCAATAGTGATGGCGTTAACCCCGACCGGCCAATCAGCTGGGTGCTATGGCGCATTCCCAACATGTAAATCGCGGCAATAATGCCAAATACGGGGCCCGCGATTAACGCAATTGGCAAAACCTCAACCAGATTGATATCAGGAACGCCTGAAAACGCATGATTATCTCCAAAAATCCATTTGCTCATTCCGGCTGACGTGATGCTGGCAATCGCGATAGGGGTGACGGTACGCACCGAAAAATGCCGCAAAATAGCTTCATGGGCAAAAACAACACCAGCAATAGGGGCGTTGAAACCGGCGGCAATGGCACTTGCCACCCCGCATCCGATGAAGATATCCGTGGTCAGCCTGCCGCCGGTGATTTGCCGCACAAAGCTGCCGATAGTGGCGCCAAAATGCACTAATGGGCCATATTGTCCAACGGACGCGCCGCCACTGGCTGATACAAAAGCGGCCAGGGTTGACCCGAAACCGGCTTTAACATCTAGCTCATTATCCGTGCGATGGGCGGCATAAATACTATCACCAGGCCCGTGCCACCGGCTAATTCCAAACATCTTTCTGATCAGAATAATGATGACAGCCGCCACCAGCATGGCAAGAAGTGGCGTTAATGATAACGAACTATTGCCAAGGGTAAGCTGAAATATGCTCAACCCTTCGCGCATCTGGGTAAGCTGGCCAACACCAATAACAAATCCGTTAGTGACAAAAGCCATGATAACACCGAATCCCAGTCCGGTAATGATCAAAAAGACAAGCATCTGGATCAATGCGAAAATAGCCCGGCCAGATGAAAGCGAATGCTGAGACATGGATATGATCCTGCTAAAATCATTTATTTCTAAATCATAATACTAAAATATACAAATTTCGGCAAAAGGGTATAAATTTTGCATTAAATCTGTCGTTCTAAAAGATAGAAATAGGGACAATCAGAATGGCGACGGATTATTTAAGCGCGTTAAATGTAGGTAGTGGGCTCAATACGACAGAGATTGTTGATTCATTAGTTAACGCTGAACGGGCACCGAGAGAAAATATTCTTACTACTGCTAAAGAAGAAAGAACTGTAAATGTCTCTGCATTAGGAACTGTTAAAACAGAGTTAGCTTCTCTAAACACTTCATTGGGCTTTATAGAAACAGTGAATGGATTAGCGCCAGTGCAATCTGGTAGTTCCGTTCGAATTGAAATCAGTGATGCAAATGATGCCAGTGCGTTTAGTCATCAAATCGAAGTTTCAAGTTTAGCAACAGCCCAGACTCTTATTTTTGGTGGTTTTAGTAGTGCAAGTCAGTCGTTAGGTGCTGGTAGTCTTACTATTAGCTTTGGAGCATGGAACGCAGATACAGGTGTTTTTTCGGCTGATACTGATCAGACTGATCAGACAATCACAATTACTGGTGAGCAAAACACGCTTACTGATGTCAAAGATGCAATCAATGCGTCAGATATTGGGGCATATGCAAGTATTATTGATACTGGTAATGGTAATTATACATTACTACTTACGTCTGAAACAGGTGAGAATAATGCATTAAAAATTGTTGCGAATGAAACTATAGCTAATAGTGGGTTAGCTGGACTTGATTTTTCGAACTACGATGCGTCACAAGAGGTTGTTTCTGCGACGGATGCTAGTTTTTCTATAGATGGCTTAGATGTTGTAAGAGACACCAATATTATTGATGATGCCTTCGATGGCATTAAGATGACATTAGTTAGCACAACTAGCTCTACAGAAACTATTGGTGCTTCTTGGGATAGTGCAACAGCACTTGCGGCTATGAATGCCTTGGTTACAAGTGTGAATGATTTTCGATCTACACTTTCAAATCTAAGCAGTCGCGGCACAAACGGGGCAGAGAGCGGCCCTTTAGCGGGCAATTCACTCACTAGGAATATTTTGAGTAGAGTTAGAAATTTTACTACTCAAGCAATTGAAGGTTATGGAGATGACCCCATTTACCTTGCTAATTTTGGGATGAAGACTGAGCTTGATGGAAACATTACACTTGACGAGGATGTATTCACGACTGCTTTTGAGGCAAATCCTTCATCATTCAACGCTATTATTAAAAATAATATATCTACCTCTGATGCTGAAATTTCTGCCTCTGTAATAACCGATAACTGGACTCCAGGAAATTATATATTGGCAGTTAGTGATAGTGGGAGCGCTACTATTGACGAGGTCAGTATGACACTGTCATCTGGTAAATATTCGGTAAGTACTGGTAATGCTAATGGACTGTCACTTAATATTGGAGATAATATTTCTAGTGGGACAGTTTATATGGGCCGAAGCATGATTAATCAACTTCAGCAATATATTGATACTATGCTGGCTTATAATAATAATATTGATTACGCTATCGAAAGTTATAATAGCGATATTTCTGATTATGAAGATAAGTTAACAGCGTTAGACAACCAGATGTCTGCATTGCGACAACGGTATATTTTGCAATTTTCATCTATGGATAGTTTGGTAGCTTCTCTAAAGAAAACAGAAGAGGGTTTGAAAAATATGATGGATGTTTGGCGAAGTTCAATACAAGACTAAATCATATATAAAATCACTTACTGATTAAAACATATCAAGTACGCTAACCGACTCTTCCAGAAGAGGTTTAAACTTATCAATATATTCATCATCCTCTAGACGCCAACCGTCTGGCGCTCTTGGAACAGTATCTGACCTTAAACCAAATACATAGGCACGAAAGGCTTTTAATGTTCCTGTTGCATCATATTCCTTAGTTTTGACAGTATCTTCAATACTGCCGAACATAGATTTCATCTTACGTGGGCGGTTAACCCCTGCATTATACAAACGATAAAAGGTAAAATCATTAAGTAATGCAACAGCCTGATCACCTGCTTCTATTTCGGCAAGAAATTCAAGTATGCTTTGAGCGGTTTCAGCAAAAGTTTCAGCTGAAACAGGCTCTTTATAAAGTTTAGCGAGTCCATCGGAGTATTTTTTGCCAAAGGCCTCTATACCTATTTCCGATGACAAAAATTCCGATGCAGTTCGAATAGCCGAAATATCAAAAACCCAAGCTGGAATGAACATAAACCATACTCTATATCTAAAATTATCTTATATTTATATCAGCAATTCAGAAAAATAGAAATATTAAAAAAAAACTAATCATTTTTTTTATGTGTCGTTAACCCTTTTGACGGGACAGTTTATGCCCCAATGACAGAGGAGGTCGAAATGACAGCAATTAATACAAATACTGCAGCTCTAAATGCTCAGTTTTATATGAGTAAAGCTAATAGTGAAATGGAATCAGCGATGACCAAATTATCATCTGGTAAGCAGGTAAATTCTGCTGCTGATGATGCCGCTGGCATTGCTATTTCTGGTAGAATGACATCTCAAATTAAAGGTTTGGGTATGGCTATCAAAAATGCTGGCGATACTGTATCACTGGCACAAACCGCTGAGGGAGCACTTGAAGAAGTAACAAATATGCTTCAACGTATTCGTGAACTCGCAGTTCAGTCTTCTAACGGAACTATGAATGATAGTGACCGTGCATCTTTGGATTCCGAAGTTCAGGCTCTTAAAACAGAGATTGATCGTGTTGCTGGCACAACATCCTTTAATAATCGCACGTTATTAGATGGATCCTTTTCAGCAAATTTCCAAATTGGACATGAAGCCGGTCAAACTGTTGGGCTTAGCATTAGTTCGGTTGAGACTAAAGCACTTGGTATGAGCAATGGCTCTGGTGGCACTAACTCAATTGTCGGTGGACGGATGAGTTTAGCATCTTTCGCAGCGGGTGATATCAAAATTAATGGTCAAGATCTTGGGGCTTTTACTGCAGCTTCTGATGGGACAGATGTTGAGAATGCTTTGAAGGCCATCAATAATAATGTTGATAATGTTGAAGCATCCGCTTTTAACGTTGTGGTTGCTAAGCAGAAGGGAGATGGTGTTACTACAGTTGGTCAACTCTCGATTGCGGTTCAAGAACTTGGCGTAACTACAGCTACTACTTTTTCTATTTCAGCTTCTAATTCCATGGAAGAGTTGGTTGCAAACATCAACGCTGAGACTGGTGGGGTAGTTGATGCATCTCTTACTGATGACGGTAAATTGATACTTTCTAATGAAACTGGTGCGACTATCAATGTAACAGACGGCTCTGCTTCTGGGGCAGCTACTTTTGATGGTGGTACAGGTTTTGGAGGTACAACCGCGCAAGCTTTTGCAGGTTTTATGAGACTTTCTTCTCTTGATGGATCATCTGTTGAAATTGAACGTGGAAACATGGGTCTTACTTCAGTAGGTACTGCAGCAGACCTTGCTTCACTTGGTTTTAGAGAGACTACAAGAGTTACTGCTGAAGACCACTATACAACTACTGGCCTGGCGATGACAGATACTTCTACTGCATGGGGAAAAGGTGATTTAAACATCAATGGTGTTGAGATCTATGATGTAGATATCGATACTGATAGCATCGAAGGTCGACTTCAAGCTATTAATAATTTTTCAAACGAGACAGGTGTGACTGCATCTACTTATTTTGAAAAGATATTTGATCTTGATGGTGCATGGGATGGTACTAGTGGAACTGACTTTGACCCCACTGATGAGTTTATCATTAATGGTCAATCAGCAGCTTATGGCGCAAGTATGTCAGCACTAGTAACAAACATTAATGCTGATACATCAGCTCATGGTTTGGTTGCAACAAGTAATGGTAACAACCTTATTATCAAAGGTTCAAACGTTAACAATGTTACCATTACTGGTTTCACAGCAGCTTATGCGGCAACTACAATGACTGGCACAAATGGTGGAGCCGCTGAAACAACTATGGAAGGTACTCACAATAGCCAAATCCGTCTTGACTCGACAGCTAATGTACCAATTTCCATTATGCTTGGTGACAGCTCAGCAGTTGCGGAACACGGGTTTCTAGAACAAAACGTTGGAGCTGCGGATTATCAGGTTAATGATCCAACAATGTCAGCTACAGGTGGCTCAGCAGTTTCTGGCTTAAGTGTTGCAACTTCGTCAGGAGCTGTAGATGCTCTAGCTACTTTAGATAATGCCATTAATTCTGTTAACAAAATTCGTGGTGATTTAGGTGCTATTCAGAACCGTCTTGATTATACAATCAACAATCTCTCCTCAATTTCTAACGCCACTGAAGGTGCTAGAGGTCGTATTATTGATGCTGATTATGCAAAAGAGACAAGTGCGCTGACTAAGCAGCAAATTCTATCACAGGCTGCAACTAGTATGCTTGCGCAAGCTAACCAGTCTAAGCAGTCAGTTCTAGCTCTTCTTCAGGGTTAATAACAAAATAAGAAAGCGCCTGAATTAAAAGGCGCTTTCTTTAAAAGTATTTAAAAGACCTCTCTATGAGGTCTTTTTTTATCTTAGGAAATCAAAAAGATTTTGTTGACCAATCATCATAAAACTTTGCTGCGCGGCTTCTTTTGATAATAGAAGGCTTTGCATTTCTGAAATCAAAGCTGATATATCAGCATCTTCAATGCCTGATAAAGTTTTAGTAATTAATAATTCGCGCTCACTTAATCCATTTCTCTGTGTCTCAGCTTTGTTTAAATTAGCGCCAATTTTTGTAGTATTAATGCTCAAATGATTTAAGCTTTTATTTAAATGTTCTAGGCTCTCATCACTGGCACCAATAGTTTCCACTTCATCTATCAAATTATCCAAAACAGAAAATAAGGATGTATACCCGTCATCAGTCTTTATTCTCATAAAGGCACTTGCCCCATTAATACTGGTTGGCATTGTAACAGTTTCAGATACTTTCAAAGAATGATTTCCCTGATCGCCCTTATATTCAATCTCGCCATCAACGTTTTCTACGAATGGTAAAATATTTGTACGATAACCAGAAAAAATACTATTTCCATTAGTATCTTTGCTATTAGCCAAATCAACCGTAAGATCTCTTAATTCTGAAATTTCTGCTTTAATGCTCTTACGATCATTATTGTTATAAGTATCATTTTTGGCTTGAATACTTAATTCGTAAATCCGTGTTACTACAGACTGCATTTCAGTAATAGCAATTTCTGCCATACTAAGACGAGAAGATGCTCTATCGATGTTACTAGAATATCTCTGGATCTGGCTCTGTTTTTCTTTTGCTGCTGAGATATTGATCATAGCAACAGGATCATCAGATGCTTTTAGCACATTTTTCCCAGTTGCTATGCGCGATTGAATTTTCTGGATGTCACCAGATAAATTAGAAAATCGGTTTAAAGATTGCTCGTTGAACAATTTGGTGCTTACCTGCATGGCTTATGCCTTTCTAGATCGTCTGAAGCAATGTATCAAATAACTCTTTAGCTGTTTGCAGGATTCGTGCCGATGCCTGATAGGCTTGCTGTAATTCTATTAATTTTGATGCTTCAGTATCCAGATTAACACCAGAATACATCGCTTCGGCTTCAAGGCTTGCATCTTTTAGTGTGTTGGCTGCTTCTGCATTAAGCCGACTTGCATAAATATCGGCACCAGTTTCAGCAACCAGGCTGGAAAAGATTTTTTGAAAGCCCCCTTTATCAGTGGAGCTATTCTGCAGTGCAATAAGATCAAGCAGATTGCGATTATCATGAATACCATCATGTGAATTGCTCAGATAAAAAGTATCATCATCTTCAATAACACCTGTAATTGTAATATTATAATCACCGTTAGACGCTTTTCCATTTGCGTTCAGGCTGCGAGTAGCCATAGATGTTCCGGTTGCGGTGTCTATAAACTCGATTATTCCATTTGCGGCATCAGTCACGGTAATGCTGATATCACGCTTTGGTAAGACCATATTGGCAGTATATTGATCATAAACAGCACTGATTGAGCGTGCTCGTTCGCCATTACCATCATCGCTTCCAGTCAGAAAAATAATAAATTCTTCATCGGGAAGATCAGTAATCTGAATTCTTGACTCTGCCTTACTAGTAACTGATGATGTGATAGCAATGCTATCATTAAGATAGCCTTCATCCTTTTTAATGATCAGGGTATTATCACTAATGCTAAAATCATAATTAGGCGCGGTATAAACCCCGCTAATTGTTGTCGGATTATAGGTTGCGCTATTATAACTGAAACTGGTTGTTGGTGTTGAGCTAGCACTTATCAATCCAAATTTCAGTGCCATAGTGGAGTTATTGCTTACCACACTATCATCAATAATTGTGATTTCGCTAGCCGAAATGCTGCCGTTATTGGAGGAAATATTGAGGGTATAAGTGTCATCATAGCTGACAATTAAGCGCCCATCTTCACCGCCTGTGACATCAACATTTCCATCATTCATGGTCAATGTGTATTCTTGATCTTCAAAGCTGAGCGCCAAGCTGGAGCCATCATCTGGCAAATCTGGGAAGGTGTAGGTGATTGTCTTGGTGCTACCATCAAATTTTAATGACAATTGATCTTTTGGGCCGCCGGCAATGGCATAAGTGCTATCTTCATAAGTAAGATAATAGTCAACATCAGCGGAGGTAAGGGTTAATTGTCCATTACTATCGAGGGTCGATTTCTGGGCATTGGTGAGAACAATGGTTTCGCTTTCGATCAGACTGCTAATACCAGTTAAGCTGGCAATGGGGCGGGTGCTTCTTATTTCCTCTAATGCTGCCTTGGCTATTGCCGCAGGTGTGCCTCCATCAACGTTACTCTCATCCAAAGTGATGGAAATATTATCCATTTTCAGCGTATAGTTAAAAATCCCAGCCGATGATTTAAGCCCGTCTGTCGAGCTTTCTTTGCCATCTATATCGTTGTTTCTGTCAAAAGTAATTACATGGCCTGTATCTGTGTCGGTTACACTAATCTGATCAGAAGCATAATCACTTTGCGTGGTTACGGTCATGCCCATATATCCGCTGTCGCCAGATAAGTTTAAATAGTCAGCATTGTATACAGCCTCTGCATAAAACCCATTATCTTCAGTGATAAGACTCGAGACGTCGGAATAACTGCTTCCTGCAACATGTCGGCCATTACGGGTAAAAACCTGTATTTCCGAGGCACTATCTATTCTTGCACTAGTTATACCCATTACATCTGGATAATTATCTATAATCACAGCCCCAGAAGAGATTTCATCAGTATTTAGGGAAATATTCAGGTTTCCATTGTTACCGGAAACAAACCCACCAAGATCATCCATAGTGAATTCTGTCGGGTTACCATCAACATCAACATCAACGGTATTAGTTGCTTTAAGCGCACCAATATTCATCAGATCTGCTATCTTTGACGCATCTGTCCAGAAGAATTTATCGGTTTCAGATAGCGAGCTATCACTATTTAGTGTTTCTGAATAACTACTCAAATCAAATGTATAAGTTTTTACAGCATTAATCCCATCATCAATTGTTAATGATAAATCAGTTATTTCCGTTACTGCCGTATCCGCAATTGAAAACTGAATACTAGATTGCTGGATTAAGCTAATCAGATCAATATTGCTAACATTTTCAGGAATAATGGCAATCGCCCCATCCCGAATAAAATCGCTTGAATTAACAGGGCTGTGGGTATTTGAAATTATATCCTTAATAGATGCCAACTGGCTTGTATCTGTATTAGTTTCAATGGCACTGATAGTGATCTGGGCATCACTTTTATTTTCAATATCAGGTGATACTAAAAAACCAGCTGCGGCGGCAATCTGTTCTGGACGACTTAAAGCAAAAGTAATATTTCTTGCCACACCGTCTGCTGGCCGCAAGAGCATTTCATCACCGTCAACTGGGTTGCCGGAAAACTCAATATTTAATCCGGGTAAGCTAATATTATGCTTCCCACTAGCCATATTTATTCCATACTGATCAAAAGCACGCCATAATGTTTTATCTGCATCATAAGAAAATCGAACAGGGTTATTGCTAATCTGTTCTGTATTCAGAACTTTCACTATACCTGAACCACTCCCCAGATTTGAAAGACTGGGCTCAACATCAAATGCTATCCCGTGAAACATTTCAACGCCTTGCTGACCTTCTAAATCTAGTCCCTTTGTATGCACTTCATTAATGTCATTAATAAACTGATAGGCTAGGTTATTAATGCTTCGCATAGCATCAGTTGCTGATTTATAAGCATCTGCTAATCCTCGAATGCTTCCATTTGATACTTGCGATGTGCGTCTAACATCAGTTCCTTCTGCCAGAAAAAACTGCATGTCCTCTGTCGTAGTATTAGCACTAAGTGTGTAAGATTTTTCCCCTTCAATGAGATTGGGGCCATTACCACTGCTTCCAAGTTTAATAGTTGCTGATCCGGTTCTTTCAAGAGTGACCGTTATCTCAACATATTTACTAATTTTATCAATGATAGCATCACGATTATCAAGAAGCGCGTTTTGTGCCTTGCCACCAGAGGCTGTTATATTACGATTAATATTAGCTAGACTATTACTAAGGATATTTATTTCACTTAAAGCCTGTTCTGATTGAGTGAATATTCCAGTTTGTAACTCCTCAATCAAATTAGCTGTCTGATTAAACATATCAGCCAACGTTTCACCACTCTTTGATGCAACAATACGTGGCGCAAGATCACTTGGATTAACAGCAACCTCTTGAAGGGTTTGCATGAACCGGCTGATTGCGGCACCTATATTTGCATCACCAGGTAGGATAATATCTTCTAATTGAACAATTGCTTCAACATAACTATCTGCACTTGCGGCATAGCTAGTTGCAGTGCGGGCCTTGTTTAGAAGAAATTCATCAAAGGATCGCTGAACCTCTGCAACGCGAACGCCAAGCCCTGCTTGTGATGGCAAGCTTGTAATGCCAAAGGATGCGCCTTTGACTTCCTCCAGCGAAGCCTCGCGGCGCTTATAGCCATCAGTATTGATATTAGCAATATTCTGCCCAGTTACAGAGAGCGCTTCTCTGTAAGAATTCAGTCCGGATTTGCCAATTTCAAATAAGCCTGCCATGGCTGATTACCCCACGAAT
>JABIWM010000130.1 GCA_018701255.1 Alphaproteobacteria bacterium
CTGTTGGACACATAAAAAACATCAGAATTGTACATCACTCTGTACATCACCACACCTCGCAGACATTGCACAATGCCTACAAATCAATGTGTTAGCACATGATTTGATGGGGTTTATGGCGCGCCCGGAGAGATTCGAACTCCCGGCCTTTTGATTCGTAGTCAAATGCTCTATCCAGCTGAGCTACGGGCGCGTGTGGCATTACATAAAAGGTTTTTTGCACAAACGCAAGCCCCCAATGCCGGATCAATGCCTAATCAAGACCGTCAAATACTGGCTATAACCACAACTGATGACGAAAAAATGAAAGCTATCGTGACAACCGCATTAAGATTCAGTAAAGTCCCCTGATTATAAATCACGCCAGTACCGGTGCCAGTACCCGTGCTATTAATTAGGAGCTGTAAAGATGGATAGATTGTCACCGGAAAAATCATTTCCCGTATCATGGGAAGAATTGCACCGGACATCAAAAGCACTGGCATGGCGCCTACTGGATATGAAACCATTCAAAGGCATTGTTGCGGTGACGCGTGGCGGGCTGGTGCCTGCTGCTATCGTGGCAAGAGAGCTGGATTTGCGGCTGATTGAAACCGCATGTATCGCGTCCTATGACGGACAGGCGCAAGGCCGGTTAAGCATGATCAAGCCGCCAAGCGAGGCCGATGATGGCGAGGGCTGGTTGATTGTCGATGATCTGGTTGATACAGGCGAGACCGCAAAAGCGTTGCGCCAGCATTTACCGAAAGCGCATTTTGCCACCGCCTATGCCAAGCCGGCCGGCCGGCCGCTGGTTGATACCTTTGTCACCGAGGTCAGTCAGGATACATGGATATTCTTTCCATGGGATATGGAACCGCAACCGATTCAGCCTATCGCCGGTCAACGTCCGCCGCTTGCTTAATTCGCTAATTTATAATTATCTAAAACCACCAGCGATCCTTGGAGGCGGCCTCAACCACATGATGCGGCAGACGAAGCCGGAATTCCGTGCCATTTTCGGATGTCCGCGACAACCGCAAGTCGCCATTATGGGCAAAGGCAATGTCCCGGGCGATAGACAGCCCTAATCCGGTGCCGCCACGCCGCCCACCCTCAAATGGTTTGAACAATGTGGCGCGCGCTTTATCGTCCAGCCCCGGCCCGTTATCCGCAATATCAATCACCGTACTGCGCCCCGTGCGCCAGACGGTGATGGAAATGCTGGATGCCCCTGCTTTTTTGGCGTTATCCAGCAAGTTAAATATCAACCGGAAAAACTGATCTGCATCGACCCGCAAATCATCAGGGCCATCATACCGGATATCCAGCGCAAGCTGACGGCGGCATTCATCAACTAGCGCCAGCATGCTCATCTGATTGATATGCACATTATCCGGCGTGTTAATATAGGCAAGCAATTGCTGGCAGAGCGTAATCGCCCGATCAATTGCGCCATTAACCAGCGGCGCGGCGCGGGCGACTTTGGGGTCTTTGCTATTGGTCAGATTATCAGAAACCAGCACCGCCGAGGACAGAACATTGCGCATATCGTGATTGATCTTGGCCACCGCCTCACCCAGCTCCGCCATTTTTTCACGCTGGGCCAGTTCATATTGCGTGCGATGCTGTAAGCTGACTAATGCGCCATATGCTTCGTCTATAATGCCGTCTTCTTTATGTTTCCATTCCGGTGCTTTATCAAATGGTGATTTGGCAAAACCGGTGATGCTTTCTATTAATCGCCGGAGCGGTTTAATCACGCGCCATTCGACCACAATACCAAAAGGCAAGCTGACCAGTAGCACCAGAACCAGAACAAGAATGGATATCCGCCCAAAATAGGAACGGATAGGCATCGTGATCATATTCGGCGGGGCTATCAATGTTATGGTGCCAATTTCGGCAATATTACCGCCTAACTTGATCAGGTCTTCGTCATCAGAACATAACTCATCAAGGGTGAAATCCATGGCATAGGGCTGATTCTGCCACCCCATTAAGCCGGATATAGCCACCCCAATATTCAAACTGGAACGATGCGGCGGCATGGGTGATGGGTCTGCGGCGTTATAATAGGCGGTGATCGGCTGGCCGGATTTATCGGTTAGCGTGATGCGCGGCTTATCGGCCTCTGGGCTGATCTCGCTGGCAAACCCCTGCTCGCCGTGCAGAATAGCCACCTGATGCAAATACAGCTGACGTCTGGCTTCTATCAGCATCTCATTATGATGGAAGCGCGATAACGAAGGAATAAGGATAACCATTTCAGCAATCAGCATGATAACTGTCATAATAATGATTAGCCGAAGCGATAATCTGTTCATAAATGGTTCCGTCTTTACAAATGATAATTGTAAGTCAGTGCGTATTGTTATTTATCACTATAAATATTATTATATAATGCTAACTTTAAAAACATTCGCTGTATTGAACTGTTAGAATGATTTTTTGTTATGTTTGATTGACTTTATGGGGAAAGTTGTCTAAAACCCCACTACTTTTAACATCTGAATTGGAGCGGCCGTCATGAAACGGACTTTTCAGCCTAGCAATCTGGTTCGCAAACGACGTCACGGGTTTCGCTCACGGATGGCAACTGTTGGTGGCCGTCGCGTGATTGGTACTCGTCGGAGCAAGGGACGCAAGCGCCTTAGCGCCTGAAACCTGTGATGACGGGGCTAGAAACTATCCCCAAACGTCGTGATTTTGTACTTGTGTCAACACACGGGCGTCGTTATGCGATGCCCGGTTTAGTGTTGCA
>JABIWM010000131.1 GCA_018701255.1 Alphaproteobacteria bacterium
GAAGCCGCAGAAAGTCTGCTTTCGCTAGTTGCTGAACGGTTTGCCCATCTGGTGTCGTCTTGGATGGCCGCCGGATTTGTGCATGGGGTGCTGAATACCGATAATTTCAATGTGTCGGGCGAAAGCTTTGATTACGGGCCTTGGCGGTTTCTGCCATTCATGGACCCCGGTTTTACCGCCGCCTATTTTGACCAGCAATCCCGATACTGTTATGGCCGTCAGCCGCAAGCCACGTTCTGGGCGTTATGCCGGCTTGCTGATTGCATGGTGCCATTTGTTGCGGTGGAACGTCTGGAAAATCTGGTACAGCGTTATCAGGATATGCTTGAGCCAGCCATGATAACGGCAACCTGCCGGCGGTTAGGCATCGATGCCAGCTGGGATAGCGCCGGCGAAATGGTGGCCGCCTATATGCAGGCGTTGAAATCAACTCAAGTCGGATTTGATGAAGCCTGTTTTGACTGGTATGGCGGTGCGGCGGGGTTAACCAAGGCCAAATCACATGCCCGTGGATCAATCTATCAATCCCGCGATTTTGCCAAGGCTTATGATTTGTTATCGCAAGCCCCGACAGATAAAAATGCAACGCCTGATCATAAATATTTTCAGAACGATAACCCCATGCATTTACGAATTGATCAGGTTGAGGCGATATGGGCACCTATTGCCGCAACAAATGACTGGTCACTGCTTCGGTCGGCACTGGCGCAAATTCATGACATGTCAGATGCTTATGGATGGCGCCACAACGCCCCAGCCGGCATGTTGCTATCCTCACCTATCTGGTCACCTATCCGGCCATAATCAGCCGGCACAGATCACGGTATATTATGATTTAATGGGTATCTATCCCAAGCGGCAGGTTTCTGTTGGTTACTGTCCGCAAAACAAAGTTCGATTCGATGCTTCGGACATGCGGCAGATTAGATAGGTGATTGGTATGAATATCACCATAATCAGCTACATCTCTGGCGGCAATGCGAATAATATAATCCTTGGCACCAGCCATCAGGAAACAGGCAAGAACATTGGGGATTTTCATCGCTTCCTGCTCGAATTCAGACAGTATCTGCGCGGACTGGCCATCCAGCGTGACCTGAACCAGTATCGTCACATCAAAACCCAGCTGCTGGGCGTTGAGTTCGGCATGATATCCTTTGATAATGCCGCTTTTTTCCAGATTAGCCACGCGCCGCAAACAAGCCGATGGTGACAGATTGATTATATTGCTCAACTCGACATTGCTTAATCGGGCATTTTCCTGCAAAGCCTTGATTATGGCCTGATCTGTCCGGTCAAGGTCTTTGAGTGATATGGTTGTTTTATTTTTTGATAATAGTGAATAATCTTCCAATTTTTTCCCCATTATTTGAATAATATTCATATTTAATGCGGATTATTCAAATAAAAAGCAAGGAAATTTAGTTAAAAAATAGACTAATATTGATCTACAAATATTAACAATCATACTTTCGAAGGGGGTTCCTGTTATGCGTGTTGGTGTACCTAAGGAAATTAAGAATAATGAGTTTCGTGTTGGTTTGGTTCCTGATTCCGTCAAAGAATTAACAGATCGCGGTCATTCTGTTCTTGTTGAAACAGGTGCCGGTGCCGGTATCGGATCAACTGATGAAGAATATAAGGCAGCAGGCGCAGAAATTGCGGCTGATGCGGCTAGCGTTTTTGCCGGATGCGAGATGATCGTCAAGGTAAAAGAGCCGCAGGAAGTCGAATGGAAACAGCTTCGTTCAGATCAGCTTCTGTTCACCTATCTGCATCTGGCACCCGATCCGGCACAGACAATTGGATTGATGGAATCCGGCTGTACGGCCATTGCTTATGAAACCGTTACCGATAACAATGGTGGATTGCCATTGCTTGCCCCTATGAGTGAGGTCGCTGGCCGTCTGGCCGTAACCGAAGGCGCGTTTTATCTGAAAAAGACAGCTGGCGGCAGAGGCGTTTTGCTTTCTGGCGTTCCTGGCGTTGAGGCCGCAAATGTCGTTATTATTGGCGGTGGTGTTGTTGGCACTAACTCAGCTAAACTGGCGGTAGGCATGGGCGCACGCGTGACCATTCTTGACCGGTCGGTTCCGCGACTGCGTTATCTGGATGATATCTTTGATGGCCGTCTGATTACGCGCTATTCAACAGGGCAGGCTATCGAAGAAAGTCTGGCTACTGCTGATCTGGTTGTTGGTGCTGTTCTGGTTCCCGGTGCGGCCGCGCCACGCTTGATCCGCCGTGAGCATCTGGGCATGATGCGCAAAGGTTCGGTTCTGGTTGATGTTGCTATTGATCAGGGCGGGTGCTTTGAAACCTCAAAAGCCACCACGCACGAAGACCCGATTTATGATGTTGATGGTATTGTGCATTATTGTGTTGCCAATATGCCGGGTTCTGTTCCACGGACATCCAGCCATGCGCTAAATAACGTGACATTGCCGTTTACACTGGCGCTGGCACAGCATGGTGAGAAGGCGCTGGACATGGATAAACACCTTATGAACGGTCTTAATGTTAAGGGCGGACGTATTGTTCACCCTGCCGTAATTGAGGCTTTGGGCGAAAATCCATCACTTTAAGTAGAATTTTTATCATTTTGATCAACAAGGGGCTTGACGTAAAGCCCCTTGTTGACACATAAAGACGCCTTGCAGATGTGTTTTTCACATCAATTTGAATTATGGGGCTATAGCTCAGCTGGGAGAGCGCCTGCTTTGCACGCAGGAGGTCGTCGGTTCGATCCCGTCTAGCTCCACCATTTCGCCTATTTAGGCTGGAGACGGATATGGCAGTTCCAAAGAGTAAAGTGACGCGTTCCAAGCGTGGCATGCGCCGTTCACATGATTCCATCAGCCATGATGCTTATGTAGAAGACAAAACAACCGGTGAATTGCATCGTCCGCATCACATGGACCCTAAAACAGGCATGTATAAAGGCCGGCAAGTTCTTAAAGTCAAAGAACGCCTTTAGTCTATAAACAATCCTCAATGATTTTCTTTATCACCCTGCCAAGACGGTAAGGGTGATATTTATGGCTGGATCAATGGACAAAAAAGAAAAACTAATCAAAAACCCCGTTTATAATATTGGCGATGTTGTTCGTCATAAACATTATCCGTTTCGCGGCGTGGTTTTTGATGTTGATCCTGAGTTTGATAACACCGAAGAATGGTATAATTCCATTCCTGCCGAAATTCGTCCTAGCCGCGAGCAGCCGTTTTATCATTTGCTTGCTGAAAACGAAGACAGTTTTTATACCGCTTATGTCAGCCAGCAAAATCTGATCCCCGATGCTGATGCAGGGCCAATCGAACATCCGGATATTACTGATATGTTTGATGATTTTGACGGTGACCGCTACACCCCACGCCGGTTTAGCATTAATTAATTCCATCACGGTAACGTGATTTGCCTTTTATTAAACGGATGGGGATAATCCCTATCAGATCTTTACGCATAATGATCTCTAAACCCCTATTGCTCTTTGGCGATAGGGGTTTTGTTTATGTGGGCAATATGTCTCACCATATGTTCAAACAGGGCTTTTTTTTGGTTTTGCCCTTGAAAAAACCATGTATTCAGGCGATATAGTTAATACAGACTATTTTGGTCTGTTATTATGTTTTATCCAGTGTTCCTGCTATCAAGTGTTACTGAGTGTATTTATGATCAGATTGAATAAAATGACGGATTATGGGACGGTTTTATTGTCTGCGATGGCCAGCAATTATGCCAATGATCCCATGCGTCTTCATTCTTCGGTTGGTTTATCGCGGCAAACTGGATTAACCCAGACAACGACCCAGAAAATCCTCAAAGAACTAGCCGGTTCTGATTTTGTCCATGCTGAACGTGGTAAATCTGGTGGTTACCGGTTACATCGGCCGGCCGCGGATATCTCGCTTGTAGATATTGTTGAGGTGCTGGAAGGCCCGATAGCGCTGACATCATGCGTCACAACATCAGAAGAAAAATGTTCAGTGCGCAATAGTTGTTTTCTGGGCGGTAACTGGGAAAAAATTAATACGGCTATTTCGCATGCACTCAAGGATGTGAGTCTGGCTGATCTATGCAATCCGGATGATATGTTTCCGGAACAAATTGAATATAACAATAATATCCAATCCCAAACATCATTAACACCATCAAAAATGGAGGGTGAATAAATGTCTGCAACCGCAGAAACAGTACGCCAAGTTGAAGAAGCTACGGGAAAGTACAAATACGGCTTTGTTACAGATATCGAAGTAGACAAAGCGCCCAAAGGCTTAAGCGAAGACACTATCCGCATGATTTCGGCCAAAAAAGAAGAGCCGGAATGGATGTTGGAATGGCGTCTGAAAGCCTATGCAACATGGCTGAAAATGGATGATCCGGATTGGGCAATGCTGAATTACCCGCCGATTGATTATCAGGACATTCATTATTACGCGGCACCCAAAAATGCAGATGGCCCCAAATCGCTTGATGAGGTCGATCCCGAATTGCTGCGAACATATGAAAAGCTGGGTATTCCATTGCATGAGCAGGAAATGCTGGCCGGTGTTGCCGTAGACGCGGTGTTTGATTCTGTTTCTGTGGCTACCACATTCCGTGAAAAACTGGCGGAAGTCGGCGTGATTTTCTGCCCTATCTCTGAGGCGATTAAAAATCATCCTGATCTGGTGAAAGCCTATATCGGGTCGGTTGTTCCGCAAGGTGATAATTACTTCACGGCATTAAACTCAGCGGTGTTTACCGATGGATCATTTGTCTATATCCCCAAAGGCGTGCGTTGTCCGATGGAATTATCCACATATTTTCGCATCAATGAAAAGGATACAGGGCAGTTTGAGCGGACATTGATTATTGCCGAAGAAGGCTCATACGTCAGCTACCTTGAGGGCTGTACCGCGCCGCAACGTGATGAAAATCAATTGCATGCCGCTGTTGTTGAGCTGGTAACCATGGATGATGCAGAAATCAAATATTCCACTGTTCAGAATTGGTATCCGGGTGATGAAAACGGCAAAGGCGGTATTTATAACTTTGTCACCAAACGCGGCGCATGCCGTGGGGCACGTTCTAAAATATCATGGACGCAAGTCGAAACCGGATCAGCCATCACATGGAAATATCCGTCATGTATCTTGCAGGGCGAAGGCAGTGTAGGTGAGTTTTATTCCGTTGCCGTGACAAATAATGCCCAGCAAGCGGATACGGGAACAAAAATGATCCATATTGGCGCAAATACAAAATCAACCATTATCTCAAAAGGCATATCTGCTGGCCGGTCTAACAATACCTATCGCGGATTGGTGCGGATGATGCCGGGTGCAGAAAATGCCCGCAATTTCACCCAGTGTGACAGCTTGCTTGTCGGTGATCAGTGTGGGGCGCATACCGTGCCTTATATCACCTCACGAAATCCAAGCGCAAAGGTGGAACATGAGGCCACAACCTCACGCATATCCGAAGATCAGATGTTTTACTGTCTGCAACGGGGGATGACCACCGAAGACGCGGTATCGTTGATCGTGAACGGGTTCTGCAAGGAAGTTATGAAAGAATTACCAATGGAATTCGCCGTTGAAGCGCAAAAGCTGATCGGCATATCACTAGAAGGAAGCGTAGGATAATATCATGCCATTACTGGAAATCGAAAATCTACATGCCTCAATTGGCGATAAGCCTATTTTGAAAGGCATCAATCTGACCATTAACCCATCAGAAATCCATGCCATCATGGGGCCTAACGGGTCTGGTAAAAGCACTTTATCCTATGTGCTGGCTGGGCGTGACGGCTATGAAGTGACGGATGGTGATATCCGTCTTGATGGCGTGTCTGTGATGGAAATGGAAGCCGATGAGCGGGCAAGGGCAGGGCTGTTTCTGGCTTTCCAGTATCCGGTAGAATTGCCGGGTGTTGGCGGCATGAGCTTTCTGCGCGGTGCTGTCAATGCCAGACGGATTGAGGCTGGGCTTGGTGAAATAGATCATATTGCCTTTGTTAAAACCGTGCGTGAAGCCGCTAACAAGCTGGGCATCAAAGATGATATGCTGAAAAGAGCAGTTAATGTCGGGTTTTCCGGTGGTGAGAAAAAGCGATATGAGATTTTGCAAATGGCATTGTTGGAACCGAAGATGGCCATTCTGGATGAAACGGATTCCGGTCTGGATGTCGATGCCCTGCGCATTGTATCAGAAGGCGTGAATGCGCTCAAAACGGATGATATCGGGGTGCTGGTGATTACCCATTATCAACGTCTGCTTGATTATATTATTCCGGATCATGTTCATATTCTGGCTGATGGAAAGATTGTCAAATCCGGTGATAAAACACTGGCACTTGAAGTCGAAAAATCAGGATATGGAGAGTTTACCAATGCCGCATGATGTTGTCAGTTTTGAACGTCTGGCCGCTGATGCTGCGTCGCGCTATGCTGATAATGGCTGGCCGGGTAGCAAGGATGAGGCGTGGCGATTTACCAATATTAACGCCATTAGAAAGACCGAATTTTCGCCTGCGGATACGGCAATAACCGGGACATCTTCGGAAATAAACTTTATCCACTTTATTAATGGCGTTCATCAACCTATTGATAATATGTCATTTAATGATGGTATAATATGTCAGAAATTAACCGATAACGCGGGGTTATCTTCGGCTTTGGCGGCGGCAATTCCGCATGGACATCATGTTGCTGATTTTGCTCTTGCGCATGCGAGCGATGGATTGGCCATTACTATTGATCAGGTCGTGGATAATCCGTTGCAGATGATTTTTGATTATTCGGGTGATGGCATATCCAGTCATCCGGTGGTTGTGATTAAATTACTGCCGGGGGCTGATCTGACCATTCTGGAAGAACATAAAGGCGATGGTGCCGGATTATCGGCACCGGTGATGCTGTTCTGTGTGGAAGAAGGCGCCAAGCTTCACCATGCTAGGCGGTTGATAGAATCGGATCAGCGGTATCATTTAGGGCTCAATCTGGTTCAGCAGAAATCCAAATCAGTCTATTCGGGTGATATGGTTATGGCTGGCGGTGATATTACCCGAAGCGAAACGCAAGTATCGCTGATGGAAGCAGACGCGCAATCCTATCTTAATGCGGTATATCTGGGGCGAGATGCCCAAATGCGTGATGTTACCAGCCGTATTGATCACGATGCTCCGGATTGTCAGTCTTTTCAACGGATTCACGGCGTGCTGGATAATCAGTCCAAAGCCGTATTTCAGGGTAAGGTCAAGGTTGAACGTTATGCCCAGAAAACAGATGGTAATCAAATGAGCAGGACGCTTATTCTATCGCGTGAGGCAGAAGCTAATACCAAGCCTGAGCTGGAAATCTATGCCGATGATGTCACCTGTTCGCATGGCGCAACGATTGGTGAGCTGGATAGTGATCAGCTGTTCTATCTGATGAGCCGTGGGATCGGGTGCGATGAAGCCCGGCAAATGCTAATCGAAGCCTTTCTGATGGATGTGGTTGATGCGCTGGATGACCCCAAGCGGGAATGGCTTATAGAGCCGATTGAACACTGGATTAAGACACGGGTAAGTTAATGGAAGCTCAACACGGGATGGAACAGATAATTGACTGGCGGAATATTCGCGATGATTTCCCGATTCTGCGGCGGCAGGTGCATGGCAAACCGCTAACCTATCTGGATTCAGCGGCATCCGCCCAGAAACCCCAGATGGTTATTGATGCGGTATCTGATGCGTATAGCCAGCATTATTCAAACGTTCATCGCGGTATTCATCAGCTAAGCGAAGAAGCAACCGATAGGTTTGAAGCAACACGAGCCAAGATTGCCCATTTCATTAATGCACCATCAACTGATGAGATTGTATTGACCCAAGGGGCGACCATGTCGCTCAACATCATTGCCCATTCTTATGGTGGTCTGGTGCTAAAAGAAGGCCATGAAGTGCTGATTTCTATTGCTGATCATCATGCCAATATTGTTCCGTGGCAAATGATCTGTAAGCAAACAGGTGCCACGTTGAAAGCCGCACCGGTTGAACCTGATGGCCATATTGATATGGATAAGATATCAGCCATGGTTACCGATAAGACACGCATCATTGCCATGCCGCATGTATCTAATGTGCTGGGAACGGTTTATGATATCAAGGCGCTGTCTGAACTGGCACATGCCCATGACGCGGTTATGGTTGTTGATGGTTGTCAGGGGGCTGTGCATATGCCGGTGGATGTGCAGGCGCTTGGTTGTGATTTTTATGTGTTTTCAGCACATAAGCTCTATGGCCCAAGCGGCATAGGCATGATGTGGGGGCGCAAAGAATTGCTGGCCGATATGCCGCCATTCATCGGTGGTGGATCAATGATTGATCGGGTCACGATAGAACACTCAACCTATGCAGACCCGCCTGAACGGTTTGAGGCAGGAACCCCGCCCATTGCAGAAGCTATCGGTTTTGCCGCCGCCATTGATTATGTTGATGCTATTGGCATGGATCAGATTAGAAATCATGAACATGATCTGATCACCTATGCGCATCAAAAACTATCGGCGATTGATGGCGTGCGTTTGATTGGAACAGCCCCCGGTAAATCAGGCGTGATTTCATTTGTGATGGATTGCGCGCATCCCCATGATATATCAACTATTGTTGATCGGGCAGGGGTAGCCATTCGCGCCGGTCATCATTGCGCCCAGCCATTACATGATTATCTGGATTTACCAGCAACAGCCAGAGCAAGTGTCGGTATCTATAACACCCGACAGGATTTTGATATATTGGCTGAGGCATTGGAAAAAGTGAAGGTGATTTTCGCATGACCACTGATCATCTGACATTACATGATTTCATGCCGGACGGCGTAGGGAAAGCCACTACCGAAGGCTATATCGCGCGTTCAGGTGATCATATTACTGATCCGGATAAAGCCCGCAAAGTGCCAGTGGTTGATATCGTTGATGCGTTGTCATCTGTGTTTGATCCGGAAATTCCGGTGAATATATATGAACTTGGGCTGATTTATGATATTGAAGCTAAAGACAATGGTGATGTTTATATTACCATGTCACTGACCGCGCCGGGTTGTCCGGTTGCCGGAATATTGCCTAAGCAGGCGGCGGATGCCGTTGCCAAGCTTGCACATGTTGGGTTAGTAGAAGTTGAGCTTATCTGGGACCCGGCATGGACAAAAGACCGGATGAGCGATGACGCCAAACTGGCACTAGATATTATGTGAGGTAAGCCACATGTTTTCACCAGATAAACCCATGATCACCCTGACTGACCGTGCCGCTAAACATATCCAGATGCTGATGGAAAAAGGCTCAAGTGATGTGATTGGTATCAGAGTTGGTATTAAAACCGCTGGTTGTTCTGGCATGAAATACAATGTTGAATATGCCATGGATAAAAAACCGTTTGAAGACAGCATCACAACCAATGGGATCACGGTTCTGATTGATCCGGCGGCAGTTATGTTTCTTATTGGTTCAGAAATGGACTGGCAAGAAGATAAGTTTACATCCGGGTTCGTGTTCAGCAACCCCAACGAAACCGCCCGATGCGGTTGTGGCGAAAGCTTTTCAGTAGAAGCTGTTTAGTCAATTTTTGCGCCTGAATTAAAAGGAAAATATAATGTCTGACCAAGCCGCAAAGCTGGACACGCCGGCCAAGTACCCTGTTCGCATTGGTGTTGGGCAGGCGTTATTTGAATTGGTCAGATATATATCACCGCGTGGCAATCGTGAGGTGATGACGCGGACGTTATTAGCGTTATTATTTATATCTATTGCGCGTGCGTCTACTCTGATCGTCCCGCTGGCTTATGGCTGGGTTGTTGATTATGTATCAGAAGACCCTTTCCAGTTTGATATATCGGTGATGTGGTGGTTGTTAGGTGCTTATGCATTAGCACGGGTAAGCCAGCAATTTTTTGATGAGGGCAGCGAATATGTCTTTGTTCGGGTAGCACAGAAAGCGGTTCATGCCGCCGCCTTGAGAACGTTCCGTCATCTCCATTCATTGAGCTTGAAATTCCATCTGGATCGCCAGACAGGTGGGCTGACGCGCGCCATTGAACGTGGTGCTAAGGGGATGGAATTCCTGCTGACATTTGCGCTACTGGAAGTCATGCCGTTGATTATCGAACTTATCCTTGTTTCCGCTATTCTGTGGGGAATGTTCGGGTTTTATTATGCGCTTGTCACGGTCGTAACCGTGATTATTTATGCGACCTATACCCTGACATTAACGGAATGGCGGATCAAGTTTCGGCGGCGAATGAATGATGCTGATGAAAAAGCGGCAACACGCGCTGTTGATTCGTTGCTGAATTATGAAACTGTCAAATATTTCAATGCAGAAGAAATAGAAGCTAAACGATTTTCTAGCGCATTAAAACTTTACGAAGACGCGGCCGTCGTCTCCCGAACCTCGCTGTCGATGGTGAATGTTGGTCAGGGGTTAATTATCTCAATCGGCTTGATGATTGTGATGGGATTGGCCGGGCAGGATATTAAGTCTGGCAATCTGTCGATTGGTAGTTTTGTTGTGGTGAATACCTATTTGATCCAGCTTTATCTGCCGCTAAACTTTCTGGGTTATATTTATCGCGAGATTAGGCAATCTGTTGCTGATATGGAACGCATGTTTTCGCTTCTGACCGAAGACCCGGATATTATGGATAATTCGAAAGCCGCGCCGCTTCGTATATCTGGTGGACGGATTGATTTTGAAAATATTACCTTTTCCTATGGCCCCCGTGCTGTTCTCAAAAATCTGAGCTTTTCGGTTGAGGCTGGCAAGCGGGTTGCATTGGTGGGCCCCAGTGGAGCAGGTAAATCAACCATATCAAAGCTGATGTTCCGTTTTTATGATCCGGATACCGGCGATATTCGCATTGATGGCCAATCATTGCGTGATCTGGAACAATCCAGCCTGCGTGCAGAAATTGCCATGGTGCCGCAAGATACTGTGCTGTTTAATACCACCATTGCAGAAAATATAGCCTATGGGTCGAATGCTATGGATATTGATGCTGTACGGAATGCCGCCAGATTAGCATCACTGGATGACTTTATATCGTCGCTTCCTGATGGCTATGATACCAAAGTCGGTGAGCGTGGATTAAAACTGTCTGGCGGTGAAAAGCAGCGTGTAGCCATTGCCAGAGCTATATTGAAAAACCCGTCCATCTTTCTTTTTGATGAAGCGACATCCGCGCTAGATAGCCATACGGAAAAGCAAATACAGCAATCATTGAACGCTATTAGCGAAGAACGCACAACGCTAATCATTGCCCACCGTCTGTCAACAATTGTATCTTGTGATGAAATTCTGGTGCTTGTTAAGGGTGAGATTGTGGAACGGGGAACACATAAAACACTGCTTGCTAAAAAAGGTGTCTATTTTGACATGTGGCAAAGGCAGGCATCCGAAAGCACGCAAACCATACCGTCATGACGTTTGCCATGCCCCAAAGGCCTAACATGCCGGAGTTGGCATATCTGCCGCATGGGGGGATTGATATCCGTTACGGCATATGGGGGCATGTGACGCGC
>JABIWM010000132.1 GCA_018701255.1 Alphaproteobacteria bacterium
GGCCACCGACCATGATGTAGTGATGCCAAAATGATAGAGCGCAAATGGCATGGATGCGAAGGATGCGATCAGCGATGACGTAGCAATCGCCATAAAATACCGCCAGAGCCAAATAAACCATGGGCGCGGCCGGGGCACATGATGGGTTAGCCATAAATTCCACGCCACAACAAGCGCAAATACAGCGGAAAACGACATCTGGAAAGCCCGGCCAAACAGGCTGGATGGTGCTGATAGCAATATGATAATCGCCGCCACCGCCACATGATGCAGAGTAATGCCCCGGCGGGACATATAAACCGCAATCAAAGCCAGCCCAAGCATGATGAATGCGCGTAACGCACTAACAGGAATACCGGCAAAAATTAGATAGAACAGACATAGCGGCAAGGCAGTGATGGCGGCCACGCGAAACCCTGATACATGACTGGAAAAGACCGGATTTAATCCCATGATAACCCGCACCAGCCCCATAATAATGCCGCAAACCAGCATCATATGTAGCCCGGAAATAGCTAGTAAATGTGCCAATCCGGCACCGCGCCATGCTTCTCTTAATTCTGCCGGAATAGATGCCCGTAACCCCGGCAATAAAGCCGATGCAATAGGCGCCGCCCATTCGGTATCCATAACAGCATAAAGATTTTCCTGAAATCCCCGCCGCATACGGGCAAACCGGTATGTGCCGTGATCATCTATCGCATGCACCGACCGGACAAAACCACCGGCAACAATATTCTGGCGCAGAGCATGTTCTGTAAAATCAAACCCGCCGGGCAGCAATTGCGGCAAAAGCGGCTGAAAACTTGCCTCCGCCGTAATATGATATCCGGGATAGAGCGCCTCTATATTTTCTGGCACAATCAGCCTGACCAGATGGGTGGATGCGATTGCATATAATGGGTCTTCAGGGGCAATCCGCGCCTTGATCTGCTGGCGGTTAGTTCTGTATCGCTGGCTTTCGGTAATGATCAGATTAACCGTCACCGGATGATCCGGAAGCATAACCAGTTCCGGCAAATGACTCCGGTCATGGATAAGCACGCCCATGCCTGTTGAAATCAGCACAATAACAGCCAGCAATTTGCATATTCTTATCCAGCTATACAACAATAGCAAGATAGCCACGCCTGCGCCCAATCCGGCAAAGCCAAGCACCAGATTGCCAAGCATGTGACCCTGATCCGCAAGCAGGCGCGATGGCAGAATATCAAGCATCATGATCTGGCCAGTGATCACGCCAATAGCCAGCAGAAACGCCGCCGTCAATGACCATCCATGACGAAAATGAACGACCGCTGGCAATGGGTCTTCTGGCCATGGTGATTTCGCCATATCAGTTGTCGTGGCTGGTGATTTTTCTTCGGGCGTGTTATGTGTCATGACTTCACTTTAAACCATAAAGGTTAATATTTTATGAGCGTGATCACCCGATTTGCCCCCTCACCTACTGGATATCTTCATATTGGCGGTGCGCGGACAGCATTATTCAATTATTTATTCGCCCGACACCATGGCGGCACCTATCTGTTGCGGGTGGAAGATACCGATAGGGCACGTTCAACCGATGATGCTATCGCCGCTATCCATGACGGATTAAGCTGGCTTGATCTAGCTGGTGATACAGACCCTGTTTATCAGTTTAGCCGCATGGAAAGACATGCAGAAGTCGCGCAGCATTTGCTGGATCAGGGGCTTGCCTATCGCTGTTATCTCAGCCCTGACGAATTATCCCGGATGCGCGAAGAAGCGCGGAAAATTGGCCATCCTATCCGCTCACCATGGCGCAATAAAACCGCCGCAGATGCGCCTGATGCGCCTTATGTGGTGCGTTTGAAAATGCCGGAAAGCGGCGCCACCACTATACCGGATGCGGTACAGGGCGATGTCACCGTTCAGCATCAACAACTGGATGATCTGGTGATGTTGCGTAGTGATGGCACGCCTACTTATATGCTGGCCGTGGTTGTTGATGATCATGATATGGGGGTCACGCATATTATTCGCGGTGACGACCATCTGAACAATGCGTTCCGCCAGCAAAAAATGATTGAGGCCATGGGATGGCCGCAACCGGTTTACGCGCATATTCCGTTAATCCATGGCGCTGATGGTGCCAAATTATCAAAACGTCATGGCGCGCTATCGGTTACCGCCTATCGCGAAATGGGTTTTCTGCCAGAAGCCGTGAATAATTATCTATTGCGGCTGGGCTGGAGCCATGGCGATGATGAGATGATTAGCCGTGATCAGGCGATTGACTGGTTTGATCTGGACGGCGTTGGCAAATCGCCTGCCCGGTTTGATACAGATAAGCTAACCGCATTAAACAGCCAGTATCTGGCGCAGATGCCAGATGATGATCTGATCCAGTTAATTACCACAGAGCCTCTTACAGATGAAATCAATCGCCGGCTTCGTCTGCTTGCGCCGGCAATAAAGGAACGTGCAAATCTGATCACCGATTTACCGGCAATGGCCAATTTTGCGCTAATCAATACGCCGCCACCTATTGATGATGATGCAACCGCCTTGCTGGATGCTGACATGCTGGAACGGTTGCAACGTCTGGCCAATGATTATCCGGATGGATTAGCCGATATTGAGGCCGTGAAGACATGGTTTTCAGAATGGCTGGCGAAACAGGAATTAAAGATGCGTGATATTGGCCCCGGGCTTCGGGTGGCTTTAACTGGAACCCGTCAGGCACCTGATATTGGCCTTTTGCTAGCTGTATTAGGACAGGAACAGGTTGTGCTCCGGCTTAACACAGTTTGCCAAAACACAATCTAATCTATATAATGCCAACTTCTAGAACACCCTAACCTCTGGTTTATCACAATGACAAATAGAACAGTATCCGTCACCGACAGCGAAACAGGCAAAACCATTGAGCTACCTATCATGCAGGGTACGGTTGGCAATCCCGTTATTGACATTCGAAAATTACAAACTGAATTAGGATATTTTACGTTTGATCCCGGTTTCATGGCGACCGCGTCCTGTAAATCGCAATTGACCTATATCGATGGCGATAAAGGCCAGTTGATGCATGGTGGATACAGCATTGATGAGCTAGCAGAAAAAAGCGATTTCCTCGAAGTCTGCTATCTGCTCTTAAACGGCACATTACCGAATAGCGAAGAAAAACATGAGTTTGATCATGCTATCACCCATCACACCATGGTGCATGAGCAGATCAACAGCTTTTTCCGTGGCTTTCGGCGTGATGCCCATCCTATGGCTATTCTGTGCGGCGTGACAGGGGCGCTTTCTGCTTTTTATCATGATTCTACCGATATCAGCGACCCTATTCAGCGTATGGTTGCATCGCGGCGGCTGATTGCAAAAATGCCGACATTGGCGGCAATGGCATTCAAATATTCTAATGGCCAGCCCTTTAATTATCCGAAAAACAATCTGACCTATGCTGAAAATTTCCTGCATATGTGTTTTGCTGTTCCGACCGAGGATTATGTCATTAATCCTGTTCTGGCCTCAGCTATGGATAAAATCCTTATTCTGCACGCTGATCATGAACAAAACGCTTCTACCTCAACGGTTCGGCTTGCCGGATCATCAGGTGCTAATCCATTTGCCTGTATTGCGGCTGGAATTGCGGCGTTGTGGGGGCCTGCGCATGGCGGTGCTAATGAAGCTGTGCTGGATATGCTGGCAGAAATTGGTGATCGGTCGAATATCCCCGAATACATCAAACGTGCCCGCGATAAAAATGATCCGTTCCGGCTGTTTGGATTTGGCCACCGCGTATACAAAAACTTTGATCCACGCGCCAAAGTCATGCGTGAGGAATGTCATAAAGTGTTAAATCAGCTTGGCATTAAAAATGATCCTCTGCTGGAAATTGCCCTTGAACTAGAAGAAATTGCATTAAAGGACAGCTACTTCATTGAGAAAAAGCTATACCCGAATGTTGATTTCTATTCTGGCATTATCCTGAAAGCAATGGGATTCCCGACATCCATGTTTACCGTTCTGTTTGCGGTGGCACGGACTGTTGGCTGGGTATCGCAATGGAAAGAAATGATTGAAGACCCGATGCAGCGGATTGGCCGCCCACGCCAGCTATATACCGGCCCTGATCTAAAATCATATATCCCGATTAAAGATAGAGATTAATCACGGCAGGTTAGCATCAGCGATACTGCTCAAGATCGCCTTTGCCGTAGATGCTCCAAATTGTTGATCCGCATTTGCCGAAATGACTTTCTGCATAGCCTGACTGATTTTCTGGCTATGTTCGGGATGATCAAAGCTATGGATGACAGCATCAGTTAAAGCATCAACCGTGACTTTGCGCCATAACAGCAACGGATACAGCTTTTCATTGGTCAGCACATTGGCCAGAACAATTTGTTCCAGATCAGCCAATAACCAGCCGACAAACATGGAAAACCAATCCGGTTTATAAACCACTATGCCCTGCAATCCTGTCATTGCGGATTCCAGAGTGACTGTGCCGGAACAGATGATCCCGACATCGCCAGCCGCCAATGCCGTCATGGTCTGGTTATCACCATTAACCAGTGTAATATCTGCATGATTGGCACACATGGCTTTTACTCTGGGGGCTACATGTGATGACACTGGCAAAATCGTCTGCAGATCAGGATATTTCGCTTTCAGCCGTTGCTGGGCAGCTAACATCACCGGCATCAATTGTTTAATCTCACTATTCCGGCTACCGGGCAAAAGCACCAGAACCCGCGCATCAGAGCTTATCTGCAAGGCCTGCCTTGCCGTGGATTTTTCAGGAATATTCCGTTCAAGCAGCGGATGCCCGACATATTCGGCATGACCGCTATATGGTGCAAAATAGGGCGGTTCAAACGGAAACAGACATAACAGTTTATCCATCACGGTCGCAAACGGCTTTGCCCGCCATTTCCCCCAGCACCACACTGTCGGGGCAACCACATGAATAATCGGCGCATGCCAGCCCTGTTCAGCCATCCGTTTTCTAAGCCGTTTGGCAAAGCGCAACGAAAACCCCTTGCTATCAATCGTTATAATCGCATCAGGACGGCGCCGCAAAATTTCATCTATCAGGCGATTAGCCAGACGCGATACACGGGGAATTGCTTTTAATATCTGGGTCAGACCAATAATGGTTAGCTCATGTGATGGCGCAATAGAATCAAGCCCTTGATCAATCATGCCATCGCCGCCCATGCCAAAAAATCTGGCTTTACCGCGCAATGATGTCATGATCGCTGTGCCTAGCCGGTCGGCAGATGGCTCACCCGCCAGAATAAAAAGATTACGATCCGGGCTCACCCCTTAACTCCGATCAGCGATACCCCAAGCCGTTTGGCTGTGGCCAGACAGTCATCACGATCAGCCAGAATAACGGCGCCTGTTTCTATTGCGATCATTGTTAGGCCTTGTTTAGCGGCTAATGTGATAGTTTCTGCGCCAATCACTGGCGGATCAAGCTGTTTATTCTGACCACGTTTTGACATCTTGACCAGAATGGGCGGTAATAAATCCGGCAATTTATTGCCGCCAGCCCGATCTATCATGGCGTTAGTTCCCTCAGCGGCTTCTATGGCTAGCACACGTTGCTGTTGAATAACTATCGCCTGCCCGACATCATAATTGCCAAGCGCATCAAGAACAGCCATCGCTTTGTTAATACTGGCTTGTTGTTTCTTGTTCGGTGCTTTGCCGGTCATAACACCGGCTTTAGCGAAAATATCTGGCAGAATGGTATGAAGATCAGCCATATGAATATCATAACCAGCAAGAAAATCAGCAATCAGCTGAAGCGCGTCATTATCGCTTCTCGATAATGCCTTAAAGGCCAGTTTAGCCCCTGTCAGATCAGGCTTGATTTGCATCAAACTTGGCCGGATAAACTTACCCGTCATGATAATCTGCTGGCATCCGGCATCCTTGAATGCAGATATAATCCGTTTAGCAGCCCCTAGCCTGATTGTCACATCAGCCATCGGCAATACCGCATCGGCCATCGCTTCGATTGCTACCACATAAGGCGCGTATCCGCCTGCCCGCAACTGATTGATCAGGATAACCGGCATATCGCCTGCCGCCGCTAGAACGCCAATGGTTTTATCAGGATTTCCCATGTCGGTTGACCTGCATGATAGGTCTCTTTTCGTTTGTAGTTATAAAATCCAGTATTTCCTTAACATCTTCGTTGTCTGCATAGGTTTTCATCGCTAGTGCCACGCGTTCATCAAAACGGCCTTCAGCTTTGAATATGTCTTTGAACGCCGCGCGAATATGTCTGATGCTTTCCCGGCTAAACCCATTACGTTCTAGCCCAATTATATTAATCCCATCCAGATAGCATTGATTACCATTAACGCGGCTAAATGGAATCACGTCATGTTCAACCTTTGACATGCCGCCAATAATGACATTTCTGCCCACCCGCACAAATGGATGAACGCCAACTAATGAGCCGATATAGCAACGCCCACCAATATGAACATGGCCACCAACCTGAACGCCATTAGCCATAACCACATGATCACCAATTACACAATCATGGGCAATATGTGATCCCGCCATGAACATTCCATGTGAGCCAACGCATGTTGTCATGTCACCGACTGCCGTTCCGGGATGCATGGTGACATGTTCCCTGATCTGATTATTATCGCCAATCACCAATGTTGAAGGTTCACCCGCATATCGAAAATGCTGCGGTGCCAAACCAAGCACGGCAAATGGAAATATCTGATTACCTGTCCCTATCTGTGTATGGCCATCAATCACAACAGACGGATGCAGAACACAGTTATCACCGATCCGAACATTCGCGCCAATACAGCAATTTGCGCCAATTGTTACGTTTTCGCCAATAATGGCACCATCAGCAATAATAGCAGTTTTATGAATATGTGACGGCATTGGCATCTCTATTTCCCGGGTTCAACCAGCATGGCTGAAAAACTGGCACTTGCCACTTTTTTTCCATCATTAAAAGCTTCGGCTTCAAATTTATGAAGCGTTGACCGACCGCCAGTCCGCCTGACATGACATTCCAGCAAATCTCCCGGACGTGATGGCGCGCGGAAACGGGCGTTTTCTATCGTGGTAAAATAGACATGCATCTCATCATCCGTATCCGATTTTTGCGAATGGGCGACCATGACTCCAGCGGTTTGTGCCATTGCTTCTATGATCAGCACACCGGGCATAATAGGATGTCCGGGGAAATGACCAGCCAGATGTGGCTCTGTGCTAGTAATCGCCTTAATGCCAATGGCGGTTTCACCGGGGGTGGTGATCCTGACCCTATCCACCAATAAAAACGGATACCGGTGCGGGA
>JABIWM010000133.1 GCA_018701255.1 Alphaproteobacteria bacterium
CAAGTGCGTTCATGGCTTTCATCGTCAGGTTTGTCGCGCCCATGACATCATGGCATAGCCGTGCCAGAAAAAATATCCAGCTTGTTATGCCAGAATTAAGCTCCGCTGAACAAAACCGCATTCTGCGTGCTATGTGGTGGAATCTGGGGCGGACACTGGGTGAGTTTCCCTATCTGGATCGACTATCGCATTCCAGATATGTCACCGAACATGGTGATATTTCCATTGATCAGCTGGCATCTACCGGCGGCTTTGTGGTTGGTGGCCATATCGGAAACTGGGAGCTATCGGCCATGCCGCTCATCTCGCGCAATATTCCGTTTTCAATCATTTACCGCCCGCTAAATAATCCGCTAGCCAAACATGCGTTGAACAAGCGGCTTACGCTTGCCAGAAAAACCTATGTTAAGGGGATGAGGTCCGCGCGCGGTATTATCGAAACAGCGCGTAATAAGGATATCATGATTCTGCTTGCCGACCAGAAATTGCGCGAAGGCATGGTTGTGCCATTTTTTGGCAAAGGAGCAACAACACCGGTATCTTATATTCGGGCGGCATTAAAACATCATGTTCCGATTATTTTGGTCAGAGTAAAACGCCGTAAAGGATGCCAGTTTGATCTGTATCTGGAAGCCGTTGATACCGCATCCATTCTTGCCGCCAATCCGGATAAAGACCCGGAGCTGGCCATTGCGACCGCTATTAATCTGCGGCTGGAACAATGGATCAGGGAAACGCCGGAACAATGGTTCTGGCCACATCGCCGCTGGCCGGAGAGCAAAAACGAAACGCCCCATCATATCGGGCATTGACGGCATCCGTTACCGCTTACCGCTAAAGCAATTTACCCTGCTGGCTGGGATCAGTGTTTTTATCATTACCTGTTTTTTTGTTGTTATCCTTAGCCCTAGCCTTATCCATAGCCTTGCCGTTATCTGTCTTTGCCGCGATGCTGCCATCAGCAAAAGCCAGCGTCAGGTCTGATGCGGTTTTTGCTTCTTCGGCGGTTTTCAGAATACGGCCATCACCGGCATCACTGACCAGCGCAAAACCGCGTGCCAGCACTTTCTGATAGGATGACGCATCAAGCAGACGGCTCAATTGATCCAGACGGGTGGTTATCCGTTCAAACATCTGTTCCTGCCGCCCGGCCATGCGGTTATCAATCATATCAATCTGATGCTGTTTTCTGGATAAAACCGCTTGTGGGTCGGGCAATTTATCACCTTGCCGCCGCAATGATTCCGCCAGACGTGCCGCCATCTGATCATGCGCACGATCCAGCCGCAACATAATCTGCCCTGCCCGGTTCTGGACATCAGCAATTTGTGCCGCTGGTGTCGGCAGACGATCTGCCAATGATGCAATATGGCCGAATAACGCGCTCAGATAGCTGGTCATCACCCGCATCTGGCGATCTTCGGCGGCATCAAGTCGTTGCTGTCGAAAACTGATGGTTTGTTCCGGATCACCCAGCGCACGGACAAGCCCGCGCAATCCTTCGCCCTGATTCTGAAAAATCTGATCTGTTTTCCGATCCATCCGCAAGGCCAGTTCCTGACATTGCCGCAACAGATCATTGCGAACCGGCGTTGCCATTTCAGCCGCCGCCGTCGGGGTTGGCGCACGCAAATCAGCGGCCAGATCACATAGCGTATGGTCTGTTTCATGACCCACCGCTGATATGACCGGAATATCCGATGCCGCCACAGCACGCACCACGTTTTCTTCGTTAAACGGCATCAGGTCTTCTAGGCTACCGCCGCCACGCCCAACAATCAGCAGATCAGGTCGGGGGATATCGCCATCAGGTGCTAGCCGGTTAAATCCTGTCACCGCCTGCGCGATTTCTGTCGCCGCCTGATTTCCCTGTACAAGCACTGGCCAGACGAGCACATGAACCGGAAAGCGGTCATTCAAGCGGTGCAGAATATCTCTGATCACTGCGCCTTTCGGGCTAGTCACAACACCGATAACACGCGGCAGGATGGGCAATGGTTTTTTTCGATCCGGATCAAATAATCCTTCGGCAAGAAGCCGCTTTCGGCGTTCTTCCAGCTGTTTGAGGAACGCGCCCTCACCAGCCATTTCCAGCGATTGCACCACAATCTGATAACGGGATTGGCGGCTAAATGTCGTCAGCTTGCCGGTGATGATCACATCCAGCCCGTCTTCGGGTTTCATGGCAATGCGTGGCACCATATTTTTCCAGATCACGGCTTCGAGGATATTGTTATCGTCTTTGAGCTTGAAATAAATATGACCGGATGACCATTGCCGGCATTCGGCAATTTCGGCACGAACTCTAATCGTATCAAAGCTTTCAATCGACCGTTTTATCGCTTGCGATAACTCGGAAAGCGAAAAGACAGGTTGATTATCTGTATCTATATGGCTTTGATCTTTGGTTTCCATACCATGTTATGGCATATTGACAGGCATTAGGCCAACCCAGAACAAGATAGAATAGGATCAATATCAGATGAATGTGCTTATCATCGGCGGCGGCGGCAGAGAACATGCCCTTGCCCACGCCATTGCCAAATCACCACTACTGGACAAGCTGATTGTAAGCCCCGGCAATCCGGGCATTGCAAAACTGGCCACATGTATCACTTGTGCCGATGAGCCGGCGTTATTTGATCTGATAGAAAACGCGGCCATTGATCTGGTTGTGATTGGCCCCGAAGCCCCATTAGTTGATGGATTGGCTGACCGGCTCCGCCAGCGCGGTATCCGTGTTTTTGGCCCCAACCAGCAAGCCGCCATGCTGGAAGGATCAAAAGCATTCGCCCGTGATTTTTGTGACCGGCATGATATCCCGCAACCCGCATGGCAACGGTTTGATAACAGTGCCGAGGCCTGTGACTTTATTCGCGGACATACCGCTGATGGCCATGTCATTAAAGCCGATGGTTTAGCCGCCGGTAAAGGCGTTGTTGTTGCCGATACCAAAGACGAAGCCATAGCCGCGATTACCAACATGCTGGATGATGCGCAATTTGGCCATGCTGGCGCGTCAATCGTCATAGAAGAACGCATCACCGGCATAGAAGCATCGCTATTCGCCATGTCCGATGGTGAGCATGCCATGATGATTGGCACCGCGCAGGATTATAAACGCGCAGGTGATGGCGATACCGGCCCCAATACCGGCGGCATGGGCGCGGTATCACCTGCACCAGCGCTTACCCCGCATCTGCTGGATACAGCATGGCGTGATATTGTAGAAAAAGTCATTAGCGGCATGGCACAAGACAATATGCCCTATCAGGGGTTTCTTTATACAGGGTTGATGATGACCGCCGATGGCCCCAAAGTCATTGAGTTCAATTGCCGGTTCGGTGATCCCGAAGCCGAAGTCATATTACCACGGCTCAAATCCGATTTACTCACCGCGCTGATGGCGGCCACCGAATCCGGACTTGGTCATATGGATTTACGGTTTCATGATGGCGCCGCGGTTACTGTGATTATGGCTAATGGCGGCTATCCGGGGCCGGTTAACGCTGGCAGCGTCATTACCGGTCTGGATGCCGTAACCGCCAATGATGGCGCGCATGCCGCCTATGTTTTTCATGCTGGCACCAGCCAGAAAGATGATGAAATCATAGCGACAGGCGGCCGCGTTCTGGCCGTTACAGCGCTTGGCAATGATCAAGCCGAAGCCCGCCACAACGCCTATCAGCAGGTTGCCATGATTGACTGGCCGGGGGTTTATTATCGCAAAGATATCGCCAGATAAAATCCGGCAAACTGTCCTAGCGGCGACTGGCGAAAAACTGTTTCAGCATATCAGCAGACGCATCTGCCATTAACCCGTCATAAATATCTGGCCGGTGATGGCATTGCTTGTGATCAAATACCTTTGCGCCATGAAAAACACCGCCGGATTTATCATCCAGCGCACCAATATAAAGCCGCCGGATACGCGCATGGGCGATAGCACCGGCACACATGGCACATGGTTCCAGCGTGACCCATAAATCGCATCCGTCCAGCCGTTGATTGCCTTGCTTGCGCGTGGCTTCCCTGATCGCCAGAATCTCAGCATGGGCGGTGGGGTCATGATCTCTCTGGACGCGATTGCCAGCAACGGCCAGAACCGCACCTTCGGGGGATATGACCACCGCACCAACAGGAACATCACCTGCATCTGCCGCTATTTTGGCGGCGGTGAGTGCATTCGGCATAAATCCTTGATATCCAGCTGTCATTGTCATACGAAAGACCATCGCATAAATTGGTAAATTAGGCTATGGTCTAGCTATGGTAGCAACATTACAAAAAACTGATCTGGTTAATCTCTTTGATGACACGGCCACCGCGCCGGAACGACTGGCCAAACGCATGGCAGGCGCCGGATTATGTTCGCGCCGCGAAGCAGAAACATGGATAAATGCCGGCCGCGTCAAAGTTGACGGCCAGCTTCAGCTTACTCCGGCGATTACGGTTACAGGTGATCAGCGGATTGAGGTTGATGGCAAGCCATTGCCAATGATTGATACGCCGCGCCTATGGCGATATTACAAGCCGCGCGGCTTGGTGGTCAGCCATAAGGACGAAAAAGAACGCGACAATATTTTTGATACATTAAAACAACAATATGGCGACAATCTCCCCCGACTGATCAGCGTTGGCAGACTTGATCTTGATTCCGAAGGTTTGATTCTATTAACCAATAACGGGTTGTTAGCCCGATATCTGGAATTACCGGCAACCGGCTGGACACGCAAATATCGGGTTCGGGTTCATGGTCAGGTCAAGGCCGAACATCTCAAAGAACTGGGCAGAGGCATCACGGTTGATGGCGTGAAATACCGGCCGGTTATTGCCAGCCTCGACCGCCAGACCAATAGCAATGCATGGGTTGATATTGCCCTTAAAGAAGGCAAAAACCGTGAAATTCGCCGCCTGATGGAACATTTCGGCTATCAGGTAAGCCGTCTGATCCGGACATCATTCGGGCCTTTTACTTTGAACAAACTCGAAGATGGTGACATCGCCGAAGTCAGGCCAGCTATCCTGCGTGATCAGCTTGGATTAAAACCAGACCGCGCATCAGACGATAGCGCCGCCACCCCCCAGCAAGCCAGAAAAAGGCAGAAACCACATGCGAGTCATCAGCGGCAAAAGACGCGGCGCAACCCTAACCGCACCTGACGGACAAAACACCCGGCCAACCGCCGACCGGACAAGGGAAATGATTTTCAACGTTCTTGATGGCGGTCGTCACGGCAATCCGCTAGACGCGGCGTTAATCATTGACGGTTTTGCCGGTAGCGGTGCCATGGGGCTGGAAGCATGGTCACGCGGGGCGGCGCGTGTGATTCTGATTGATCAGGATGCGGCGGCGTTACGCGCGATCAAAACCAATATTGACAAACTGGATGCAGGCGCAGAATGTGGCGCGGTTTCGCGGAATTTGTTAACCACATCAAGCTGGCCATTCGGTCAAGCCAGATTGATATTCCTTGATCCCCCATGGCAGAATACCGCTGATGCCCCCGATGCCAGTATGATAGCATTAGAACATTTAATGACAGCCGGCGGCATAGCCGAAGATGCGCTTATCGTCATTGAACATGACCGCCGTTTTCCGCCACCGCCACATGCGGCGTTTGAAGTTGTTGATCAACGCAAAGCCGGAAAAGCAGGCGTATGTTTTTTGAGATATCATCCGAGTTGATGCCATAAATTAACGGCCATAAGTTAACGGCGACCAAACAGCTTTTCTACATCAGCAAGGCTTAAAGTCACAAAAGTCGGACGACCGTGATTGCACTGACCAGATCGGGGGGTGTCTTCCATTTCGCGCAACAGGGCATTCATTTCTGCCGCGTTAAGCGGACGGCCAGCCCGAACAGAACCATAACAGGACATTGTTGCCAGCACATGATCCATGCGCGCTTCCAGTGACTGGCTATTATCATGTTCTAATAATTCTTCGGCAGTATCCCTGACCAGTTGCTGGATATTTGTCTGCCCCAGAATGGCTGGCGTTTCTCTGACCAGAATGGCACCATCACCAAAGCTTTCGATGACCAGACCAAGTCCGGCCAGCATATCGGCATGATCAAGCAATACCATGACCGCCGCCGCCCCCGGCTCTATCACTTCTGGTATTAGCAAAGCCTGCCGTTCTATTCCGCCAGCCTGATCCCGCTGTGCTTTCATGCGTTCCAGCACCAGTCTTTCATGTGCCGCGTGTTGATCAATAATCACCATGCCGTCTTTGGTTTCGGCCACAATATAGGTTTTATGCAATTGTGCCTTGGCCGCGCCAAGCGGATAATCCATACCAGAAACATCCGCATCAGACATATCAGCTGTCATATGATCCGGTGCATAATCCGGTGCATGAAAATTATGCTGATCATCGGCTAACCTTGCTTGTGGCGGCATATCCGATATGGGCAATGTTTCATTATAATGAACTGGATTCTGCCAATCCGGTGATGCCCCATATGATCCACCGCCACCCCGATATGCAGGCCGCCCCCCGCTATATGA
>JABIWM010000134.1 GCA_018701255.1 Alphaproteobacteria bacterium
ATCTATACGCTGGCTTCGGTGATTGATGATGGTGATCATGGCATCACGCATATCTTGCGTGGTGAGGATCATACCACTAATTCGGCGGCACAATATCAGCTGTTTGAAGCATTGGGCTACACCGTTCCGCAAATGGGGCATTTTGCCCTGCTTGCCGGTGCTGATGGCGAAGGTCTGTCAAAGCGCATTGGCTCATTATCGATTGCCAGTTTGCGCGAAGAAGGCATAGAATCCATGGCAATTGCCAGTTTGCTGGCGCGGATTGGTACATCTGATCCGGTTGAAATACGCGCAGATATGGCGGCACTTATTAACGGATTTGATATATCACGTTTTGGGCGGGCGACCCCGCGCTTTGATCCGGAACAATTGCGCCAGATTAACGGTAAAGTATTGGCAGATATGCCATTCGTGACAATTAAAGACAGAATTGATGATAACCATATGACCGCTGAATTATGGGATGCGGTGAAAGGCAATATCAATCAGCTTGGTGAAGTATCAGACTGGATTAATGTCTGTCATGCCGCGATAGTGCCAGTAATCAGCGATGCGGCTGTAACTTCTGCTGCTATGACCTGTCTGCCTGATGGTGATCTGACCACGGATAGCTGGGGGCAATGGGCTAAAGCCGTGATGGAAATCACCGGACTAAAAGGCAAAGCGATTTTTATGCCGATGCGTCAAGCGCTGACCGGCCGTGATAAAGGCCCTGATATGGCGGCGCTTTTGCCATTGATTGACCGTGACCGGATGATACCGCGACTAAACGGAGAAACCGCCTGATGCCGAAACCAGCGTTGCGGTTTTACAATACCCTAAGCCGCCAGAAAGATATTTTTACCCCGATTGATCCGGAACATATCCGGCTTTATGTTTGCGGGCCTACGGTTTATGACCGTATTCATATCGGCAATGCCCGGCCGGTGGTGGTATTTGATGTTCTGGCGCGATTGTTGCGGTTTTATTACCCTCACGTTACTTATGTGCGTAATATTACGGATGTTGATGATAAAATTAATGCGCGTGCCGCCGAACGCGGAATATCCATCCGCGCCTTAACCGATAAAACGACCGCGCAATTTCACACAGATTGTGCCGCTTTAGGGGCTTTGCCGCCAGATCATGAACCACGGGCAACAGATCATATTGATGGCATGATTGCTATCATTGAAACGCTGATCACGCGTGGTCATGCTTATGAAGCCGAAGCCCATGTTCTGTTTGATGTATCGTCCTTTCCGGATTACGGCAAATTATCAGGCCGCAGTACAGATGAATTACGGGCAGGGGCAAGAGTCGAAGTCGCGCCATACAAAAAATCGGCTATGGATTTTGTTTTGTGGAAGCCATCAGACGCCAATACCCCCGGATGGGATAGCCCATGGGGACGTGGCCGGCCGGGATGGCATATTGAATGTTCGGCGATGAGCCGTGCCTATCTGGGTGATGTGTTTGATATTCATGGTGGCGGGCTGGATTTGATCTTTCCCCATCATGAGAATGAGATTTGTCAGTCTTGCGCCGCCCATGATCAATCCCATATGGCGCATTACTGGATGCATAATGGTTATGTGACTGTTTCGGGTGAAAAAATGTCCAAATCATTAGGCAATTTTGTAACTATGGCCGAATTGCTGGACACCACCAAGGGTGAGATTATTCGCCATAGTTTGTTACAAGCCCAATATCGGGGGCCGCTTGATTTTTCGCTTGATGCACTGAAAGAAAGCGAAGCCGCCTTAAACGGGCTTTATCGGGCAGTAGGGGACGTGCCGCTTGATATGGATGTGGCGGTTGATACAGCATGTCTTGATGCGTTAGCGGATGATATGAACACGCCATTAGCTTTATCCCGGCTTCATAAACTGGCTAGCATGGTAAATCGCGGTGATGCGTCTGCGGCGCCTGTTCTTAAACGGTCAGCCGCCTTGATGGGGTTGTTGCCGGATACAGCAACCGCATGGTTCCAGCATAGCATTAAGAGCCATGATACCCATGATACCCATGATACCCATGATAGCCATGATGCGGCTATTCAAACCCTGATTGAACAGCGGGAGCAAGCGCGCGCAGATCGTGATTTTGCCGAAGCCGACCGGATCAGGGATCAGCTAGCCGCCGATGGCATTACGCTTGAAGACAAAGCAGAAGGAACTGTCTGGCGGCGGAGCTAGGCAAGCGCAAGCAATTATCGTTGCGCCTGATTTGCGCGGATGCGATAACAAGTAAAGAACAGAGGATTTAGACATGGCGGATAACCGTATTTGGCTTTTTGATACCACGCTCAGAGATGGCGGCCAGACCAGAGGAATTGATTTCTCTGTTGCTGATAAAGTGGCTATTGCACAAGCACTGGATAATATTGGTATCGATTATGTTGAGGGCGGCTGGCCGGGGGCTAATCCCACTGATGACAGCTTTTTTACCCGTTTCCCAACCATGAAACACGCGAAATCGGTAGCATTCGGGATGACGCGGCGTGGTGGGCGCAGTACGGCTAATGATCCGGGGTTAGTGGCGGTGATTAACGCCGAAACAGATGCCACTTGTCTGGTCGGCAAAACATGGGATTTTCATGTAAAGACAGCATTAGGTGTCACACTAGAAGAAAATCTGCATATGATCACAGATTCGCTAGCCGCCGCTAAAGACAAAGGCAGAGAGCCCATGTTTGATTGTGAGCATTTCTTTGATGGCTATAAATCCAGTCAGTCATATGCGCTTGATGTTGTGGCGGCGGCGCGTGATGGCGGGGCTGAATGGGTGGTGCTTTGTGATACCAATGGCGGCACCTTGACCGCTGATATCTATGATGCGGTGAAAACGGTTACCCGGAACTTTCCTGATGTCCGGATTGGTATTCACACGCATAATGATGCCGGGCTTGCTATTGCTAACACGCTTGCCGCGGTCGAAGCTGGTGCCAGACAGGTGCAGGGAACAATAAACGGCATTGGTGAGCGTTGCGGTAATGCCAATATGATTACGCTGATCCCTAATCTGATGCTGAAATTAGGATATGAAACCGGCGTTTCAACAAACCATCTGGTAAAGCTGAAAAAATTGTCACGGATGCTGGATAGCCGGATCAACCGTCTGTCTAATGCCCATGCGCCTTATGTGGGTGATGCGGCTTTTGCCCATAAAGGCGGATTACACGCCTCTGCCGCGCATAAAGACCCGCGCACCTATGAACATATTGATCCCGAAGTCGTCGGCAATAGCCGCCAATATGTTGTGTCTGATCAATCCGGAAAATCTAATTTTATTGCACGGTTCAAAGAACTGGGGCTGATGATTGATCCGAAAGACCAGCGGCTGGATGGATTGATCGCCGAAGTAAAAGAGCTGGAGTTTCGCGGCTATGCCTATGATAGCGCCGAAGCCAGTCTGGAATTAATGGTGGCAAGGCGGTTGCTGACCGTGCCGGAATATTTTTCCATTGGCCGTTTCCGCGTCATGGATGAGCGCAGGTTCAATTCCAATGGTGATCTGGTGGTGGAATCCGAAGCCACCGCCAGTGTCATGGTAAGCGGCCAGTCCTATCATGAGGCGGCGGTCGGTAATGGCCCGGTTAATGCGGTTGATACCGCCATTCGCAAAGCATTAGTGCGCGCCTATCCGTCGCTTGCCGGTGTATCGCTGGTTGATTACAAGGTGCGTATTCTGGCAGGCGAAGAAGGCGATGGCGGCACAGATGCCGTCACCCGTGTATTAATTCAATGCCGTGATAACGAAGGCAGTAACTGGACATCGGTAGGCGTTTCAACAAACATCATTGATGCGTCGGTTATTGCCCTAACAGATGCCATGACATGGAAGTTATATCATGCAGGGCTAACCCCACCAGCGGATGTGTGATCCTTGGCAGGCACACAGCACATGGCCGATGGTGATGATTCTGCCTTAACCGGACTTATGCCGGCGGTTATTCTCTCACATCCGCAGATGGGCGAAAATATCGGTTCTGCCGCCAGAGCCATGAAAAATTGCGGGTGTTCAGACTTGCGATTGGTCGCACCGCGTGATGGCTGGCCTAATCCGGCGGCGGTAGCGATAGCATCCGGCGGTAGCGATTTGCTGGATAAAGCCGCCGTTCATGCGGCTACATCGGACGCGGCGGCGGATATCACTTTGCTAGTAGCAACAACAGCGCGCAAGCGCGGCATGGCACAAATCGAAATGAATCCCAGACAGGCGGCGGCGGCGGTGATCGCGCATCATCAGGCTGGCGGTAAAGCGGCGTTACTGTTTGGCGGGGAAAGAGCAGGGCTTGATAATGATGAAGTCGCGCTGGCCAATATTATTGTTACTGTCCCGCTTAATCCTGCATTTTCGTCTTTAAATCTGGCACAGGCCGTATTGCTGATGGGGTGGGAATGCCGGATGGCGGCACTTGCCGCATGTGATGGTCATGCTATGGATGATATATTGGCACCTGATCAGGGTGATCATAAGCTAGCCGAACATGGCACAAGGGCGTTTTTCTATCAGATGCTCGAAGAAAAGATAGCCAGTGGCGGTTTTTTTACCAATCCGGATATGCGGCCAGTCGTGATGCGGAATATTAAAGCCATGTTCAACAGGTTTCCGCTGTCTGAACAGGATATTCGAACGCTTCACGGCATTATGAAATCTATTGAACGAAGCGGTAAGGCCATTGATCATGCCGATGATAGTGATCAGGCTTGACATAAGGTGTATTTTTTTCTAATAAACCAACAACCCTTCCTGGGAACGTGGACAATCTGCATGGGTGGATTGCCCCGGTGTTAAGGCTTCTGGTCTTAAAACCCTACCGGGACAAAAATGAGAATATGGAGTATATGAAATGGCTTCTTTGTCCGAACATAAAAGGCATCACGCCAAGTACAAAATCGACCGCCGTTTAGGTGTTAACCTCTGGGGTCGTCCAAAATCACCAGTAAATAACCGCGAATATGGCCCCGGCCAGCATGGTCAACGCCGCAGTAAGCCAACCGATTACGGTATTCAGCTGATGGCGAAGCAAAAGCTGAAAGGCTATTACGGCAATATTGGTGAAAAGCAGTTTAAAAAATATTACGTTGAGGCTGTTCGCCGCCGTGGTGATACGGGTCAGAATCTGATTGGTATTCTGGAATGCCGGCTTGATGCTGTTGTCTATCGCATGAAATTTGCGCCAACCGTTTTTGCGTCACGCCAGCTGGTTAATCATAAGCATGTTATGGTCAATGGCGTGATTTGTAATATCTCATCCCGTATGATTAAGCCGGGTGATGTGGTTGAAGTGCGTGAACGCGCGCGCAATATCCCGTCATTGCTGGATGCTATGGTATCTGCTGAGCGTGATATTCCCGAATATATGTCTGTTGACGAAGCCGCCTTCAAAGGTGTGTTTAACAACATTCCGGCTATCGAAGATGTACCATATCCGGTTCAGATGGAACCTAATCTGGTCATCGAATATTACTCACGTTAAGATACTGGTTTCGGTGGGGCTTGCGGCAATCCGCGAGCTACCATCAGAACTCCGGATGCAACAAGGATAAAACCGGCCAGCTGTTGGCCGGTTATTTTATCGCCTAATATGGTTGCGTCCATTATCATCGTAAATGGTGGAATAATGACGGTGACCAAAGCGGTTGATCCGGCACCAGCCAGATGTAGCAATTTAAAATATAGAATATAGGCAAGGCTGGTCGAAAGTCCGGCTATCGTCAGGATTGATAACAGATTAATGCCACTTGGCGTTATGCTTGGCACGCCTTCCATCGTAAACACAATCAGGCTCATCCAGAGCGTGCTAGAACATAGCATGACAGTCACGGATACCAGCGGATCAATCCCCTTGATCAGCTTGCGTGCCAGCGTGGTAGAAACCGCATAGCATAGGGTGGCAAACAGGACACATTGTTCACCCAGATTATCCATGGAAAACTGCAACAGCTCACTTGGCCCAATAGCAATCACAACACCGGCAATCCCTAACCCCAACCCGACCAGCCGGATAGGTGTCAGCCGTTCATCAGCCAGAATAAGGCTGGAAAAAATGAGCGTCAGAAATGCCGTATTTGTATTAATGATCGTGGCCAGACCGCCAGTGATGAATTGCTGGCCGTAAACAATAGCCGAAAAAGGCAGCGCATTGTTAGTCAGCCCCATCACAAACAGCAAAAACAGCGCGCGCGGAGCATAGGGGATACGTTTACCCATTGCCCACATCAACACAATCATGATCAGGCTGGCAATTAACACCCGATAAAAAACAATGGTAAAGGGCAGGGTGGTTTCCAGCAAAATCTCAGCCGTGAGGAAAGACAAGCTCCAGACAAAGCAGAGAAGCAGAAGTAATCCCCAGATAGCAATAGGCATTATATCCTCCCAACGAAGGCTATCAGAAGATTAGCGCATTGAAGCCATCACGGCAAAAATAATACGGATATCACCATATGCCTTCTGATCAGGATATGATTTTGACCTAAATCCGAATTAGCTATTAAGCGGTTGCGGCGTAACAGCAATCCCGCGTGTATTGAACATTTCTGTTAATTCGCCGGTTTCATACATCTCACGAATAATATCACATCCGCCCATGAACTCACCCTTGACGTAAAGCTGGGGGATGGTTGGCCATTCTGCGAATAACTTTATGCCTTCGCGAACCGCGTCATCATCCAGCACATTGATGCCTTTAAATGGCACGTTCAGATGGGTTAATACGCCAACAACAGCGGCTGAAAACCCGCATTGCGGGAATACCGGCGTGCCTTTCATGAACAGAACGACATCCTGACTTGAAATTTCGCTTTCGATACGGCTTTTTGTTTGTTCGTCTAACATGATTACTCCTCAATCGGGGTCGTTTGTATGGCAAGAGCATGGAGCTGATTCCCCATTCGTCCGCCAAGTGCATCATAAACAATTTTATGTTGTTGCACGCGTGATTTTCCGGCAAAGGCGGTTGATTTGATATGGCAGGAATAATGATCACCATCACCGGCCAAGTCTTCAATTTTGACTTCACTTCCGGGTAAGGCATCCAGAATCAACTGTTCGATCTCATCAGCACGCATAGCCATTTTATGTTCCTATCTGTTATCTAGGTTTGGATTCCATTAATGCAGGAAGCCAATGTTCAAACACGCCTCTAAGCTCTGTACTTGAGATAATGTCACTATCGCCAAGTTTCAATTCTTGTCTATCATTAGTTACAGCAATTTTTTGAATTTCAACACCATATTGTGCGGCGGCGTCCTCAAGTGCTGTTGGGTCAGATGTTGCCACCAGATACCGTCCCTGGTCTTCGCCGAATGCCCAGCGATGGGTCAATTGATCCGGCGAAAGGGGGATATCCGCCCCTGTCTGGCCAGCCATGACCATTTCTGCCAGCGCAACCAGCGCGCCGCCATCGCTAATATCATGAACCGCTGCCGCCAGATGCTGTTTGGTCAGATGCCGGATCAGATCACCGTGCTTTGCCTCAAGCGCCAGATCAACCGGCGGTGGGGCATCAGGGTGATCATGATCTGCAATCACATGGGCATAAACGCTGTTTGATAGCCAGCCATCATTGGCGGCCGCTGTCTGGCCGATAATATAAACGCTCAAGCCAGTGTCTGTGATAGCGATACCAACC
>JABIWM010000135.1 GCA_018701255.1 Alphaproteobacteria bacterium
ATCCCGTTCACCGAAACATACCCGCTTGAAACGGCTATATTGTTGCTTTGTGCGGTTATTATTATTGTTTCCGTGCTTTATAATCTGGTCTTTCCGCCACGATCAAAACCGGCCAGAACAGACAGAGAAAACCCTTTACGGGCAGATAATAAAACATCCCGCCTGCCTAAATATCTGCAACGCAAACTGGCTGGTTTGCCGCATCCGGACATGCCTTTATATGACGTTAATATTATGGACGATATTGCCGGAACTATTGTTGAAGCCGCCAGCAATGCGGCTAAATCAGAAAGCCAGCCACCTGTTATCGATACGGACGGATTAAGCCCATCGGCGCGCGCCATGCTGGATCAATTGCGCCATGACGGAAAGCTGAACGATTAGTTTTCGGACTCATATTTGGCAATCGCTTCCTGCAACTCCCGCTTTTCTTCGCATCCGAACGTGCAAATCTTTGCCAGCCGCGCCAGCAATGTTTTTGCCTGATCCGGTTGTCCCAGCGTCAAATACAGCTCACCCATATATTCCAGCGCACCTTTATGTTTCGGATTGATATCCAGCGCTTTTGTATAATGTGCCATGCTATCATCATAGCGGCCAAGTTTTCGCGCCGAATATCCCATCAGATTATACAGATCAGCATTTTTGCTATATGTGCTTTCATTTGCGGCAAGCATGTCATAGGCGGCGGCAAAATCATTTTTATTAATGGCTTTCTGGGCTTTAGCAATCACCGGTGGCGTTGTCGCGGTCGCTGTATAGTCCCCACTACCTGCGGCACCAGCTTGGGTATTCATGCCCAGCATCACCCCGATAAGCATTAATGCAAAAACGGTAAAGCGACCACGCATCCTCAGCCTTGAAATATATCCTGCCATAATAACCCTCAATATAATGTCATAATCTTAACATGTTGCGGACAGGCTGGAAATCAACGCCCTTTCCAGACAGGATCACGCTTTTCGGCAAAGGCGCGTGCGCCTTCCAGATTATCATCACTATCATAAAGCACATCAACCGATGGTAACTGGCGCTTGGTGATGCGGTTCATCATATCCTGAAAACTGGTATCTTCGGCGGCGCGCACGACTTCTTTGATGCTGGCAAAAACCAGCGGCGGCCCAGATGCCAGCATGTCTGCGACTTGCCAGACATGATCCATCAGCTTATCAGCCGCCAGCACGTCATTGATCAGCCCATGATGTTTGGCTTCGTCTGCGCTCATCCAGCGGCCAAGGAATAGCATTTCCATTGCCACATGATACGGTATCCGTTTTGGCAATTTTACCGTTGCCGCATCTGCCAGTGTGCCAGCCTTGATCTCAGGCAGGGCAAAGCGGCTTTCGCTGGTGCAATAAATCAGATCACATGATAACGCCAGCTCAAACCCGCCACCAACCGCCATGCCTTCTACGGCGGCAATCACCGGCTTATTCAGATCACGCAATTCCTGCAATCCGCCAAAGCCGCCAACCCCATAATCCCCATCAACCGCGTCACCATCTGCCGCCGCTTTCAAATCCCAGCCAGCGCAGAAAAATTTATCACCTGCGGTGCTGACAATAGCGACCCGTAATTCCGGATCATCGCGGAATGTTCTAAACACTTCCCCCATTTGCCGGCTTGTTTGCAAATCAATGGCATTTGCTTTTGGCCGGTCAAGAACAACATGGAAAATCCCGTTCTTGCGGGTGGTTTTGATAACATCAGACTGTTCAGACATGATTACATCCTTTCCTTATAGAGTGTTTGGCCATTATGACCGCATCCGGATCAGCGCATCCACCGCCACCGCACCCTTGGCTTCTTTGTCACTTCTATCCTGTGGCCGAACCATCAACGGGTTCACCTCAAGCTCGCTAATCTGTGATGCATTGGCCAATGCAAATGACCGGATCGCCATAATCGCATCAATTGCGGCCTCAATATCGCCTTGCGGCTGACCGCGCCAGCCTTGCATGATCTGTCCGGCTTTCAGCGATAGCACCGCCTGTTTGATCTGCTCGCGCGGCACATCAAGCATCAGCGTGATAGTATCCCGCATCAATTCAGCCATCACCCCACCAGACCCAAGCATGAGATAAAGCCCGACCACCGGATCATGGCTGACCCCGATAATAAGCTCGGCAACCGCATCATCAATCATGTCTTCTATCAGAACATCCGGGCTGATTGCGGCTAGTGCATCATAGGTTTCTGCCACCATATCCGCCCCACGGATATGCAATCGCACCGCGCCCAATTCTGTTTTATGGCTTAGCTCGGCTGATACCGCTTTCATGACAACCAGCCTGTCCCCCGTCAATTTGTGTTTGGCCAGTTTGTTTTTGGCCGGTTTGTTTTTGGCCAGCTGAACCGCTTGCTCACGGCTGGTGGCGATACCGCCTTCGGGAATACTCACCCCTGATTTAGCCAGCATCATTTTTGCCTGCCTCTCATCATAGGCTTCGGTATCACCATGGGATGGGGTTATACCAGCCAGCGTTAATGGCGGCTTGGATTGTGACGCCTTATATGCCGCCGCGATTGCCGCGATGCTATGATCAAATCCGCGCATGGCAGGAATGCCGCGCTCCATCAGCCAGTGGGCATGTTCGTGGGGAATACCTTCGGGCATACTGGCCAGAATAATTGCTTTTGCTCCGGTCGCATGGCTAGCCGCCAGCACGGATTCCAGCGCTGTTTTCCACGCATCTGCACGGCCTAATTCCGGTTTTGGGAAATCGATTATTAACGCCGTAATCCCGATCTCTGCTGACATGCAGGCCGTGAATGTTTTTGCCAGCCGGTCACCATCACCCCAATCAAACGTATGATAATCAAACGGATTACTAACCGTTACCAGCGGATTTACCGTTGCTTTTATTGCCTCAGTAACCGCTTGGCTCAAAGCTGGCATTGGCACATCACCACGCATGGCCGCATCCGCAACTAGCGACGCTTCGCCGCCAGAACATGACATGGTCATCAGGCTGGGATCATCAATCCGTCCAAAACAATGCAACAGCGATAACCCGCCTAGCATTTCTTCTATGGAATGCACAACCCCGATACCAATGGCATCAAAAAAAGCCTCAGACGCGGCATTACCGCCAGCCAGTGATGCCGTATGCGATATGGTCATATTTTGTGCGGCTTCACTTAATCCCGCTTTCAGCGCAAGAATATTCTTCCCCCGCGCTTTTGCATCATGGACGGCGGCGGCAAATGCCGGAGCATCATTAATGCCCTCAATATGCAAACCAATTGCTGTCACTCTATCATCTTCGGCCACGACTCTGATCAAATCCGCCATGCCGATCATGGCCTGATTACCCAGCGTTAATGTGTAGGCAATGGGCAAACCGCCTAATTGCATGGTCAGATTGATGGCAAGGTTTGACGATTGGGTGATAATGGCCACCCCACGTTCCACCGGTGTGCCGCCATGAACATCCGGCCATAGCAAAGCGCCATCCAGATAATTGATCATGCCGTAACAATTAGGGCCTAGAACCGCCATATCACCAGCGGATGCAATCAGCGCATCCTGATAGGCTTTGCCATCTTCGGCTTCGGCAAATCCGGATGCAAAGGCCACCACACCGCCAGCCCCCATCGCGGATAATTCTTTGATCATGGCAATGCTGGTTTGGCGGTTAACGCCAAGGAAAACCGCATCCGGCGCGGCGGGCAATGAGGCCAGATCAGCATAGGCTTTATGCCCTGCCACCATGTCTTTGTGGGGATGAACTGGCCAGATATCACCTTTAAACCCGACCTCAACACAGCTCAGCACTACCGCTTCTGCCCATTTGCCGCCAATGACCGCGATACTGGATGGCCGCAAAAGCCGCGTCAGAGAGTGTGACATATTTTTCTTCTGGCCGGTAAATGGTTCAGCCGTTTGCCGTTCTGTTGTCATTAACCACCAAGCCGCCGTAACAAATCACGGCTAATAATATGACGTTGAATTTCGGAAGTCCCGTCCCAGATACGCTCGACTCTCGCATCACGCCAGAACCGTTCCAGCGGCAAATCATTCATCAGCCCCATACCGCCATAAATCTGTATGGCTTCATCCGTTACCCGCGCCAGCATCTCAGACGCGTAGACTTTGGCAGATGCAATTTCCCGATTAGCCTCAAGCCCTTCGTCAAGCCGCCATGCCGATGCCAGCGTGAGCCAGTCTGCGGCATCAATTTCGGTAATCATATCCGCCAGCTTAAAGCTAACTCCCTGAAACTTTCCGATCTGCTGGCCAAATTGTTTCCGGTCAACCGCATATTGAAGCGCGTAATCAAACACGCGCCGCGCCCGACCAACAGACATGGTGGCAACCGTTATTCTGGTGGCGTAAAGCCATGTGTTCATGACATCAAAACCGCCATCCACCTCACCCAGAACTTGGCTGTCGGGGATGCGGCAATCATCAAATGTCAGGATCATATTGTCATAACCGCGATGCGATAGCGATTTATACCCCGGTTTAATCTCAAACCCCGGATGCCCGCGGTCTACCAGAAAACAGGTGATCCTTTTCTTGGGGCCTTTCGGGGTATCGTCCTCACCGGTGGCGATAAATACAATGACAAAATCCGCATGCGCCGCGCCAGAAATAAAATGCTTGGTGCCATTAATGATCCAGTCACTACCGTCTTTCTTGGCAAATGTCTTCATGCTCCGCACGTCTGATCCGGCATCCGGTTCTGTCATGGCCAGCGCATCCATCCGTTCGCCTTTGATAGCCGGATACAGATAGCGTTCTTTCTGCTCACCCTCGCAAGCCATCAGGATATTCTGTGGTCGTCCCCAGAAATGCGTCAATGCCATTGATCCGCGCCCAAGCTCACGTTCTAGCAAGGCGAATTCCAGATGATTAAGTCCGCCGCCGCCGACTTCTTCGGGGAAATTAGGCGCATAAAATCCCATATCCAGAACTTTGGATTTAATATCGTCAGCAATCTCTTGCGGAACATATCCCAATTCTTCGACTTTATTTTCGTGCGGATATATTTCCTTTTCGACAAAACCGCGCACCGTATCCACGATCATGGTCTGTTCATCGGTTAATCCAAAATGCATATCACTTCCCTCAACATAAATTTTTATTTTTTCAAAAAGATTATTTCCGCTTCATGCCAATCGCCGCACCGGCGGCATCGGGTGCCGGCAAATCTTTCTGGGCATCAGCGATCTGTGCAAATGCCGTTGAGATATGATCAGGCATTGGCGCCGCACGGCCAGCGTTCATATCAACATGCAGCAACATATGCTCACCTGTCGCCAGAAGCCGGTTATCGCCGCCGCCATACATGTCATGATAGAGATGCAGTTTTTTGCCGTCATGATTAATCAATCGCGTTTCCACATGAATAGGCTCACCAATGGCAATTTCATCAACATGACGAATATGGGTTTCCACAGTATAGAAAGAAAACCCTTCCTTGACATAGGCAGGGCCGGCACCGCATCCGAATAACAGTTTATCGGTTGCCATGCTGAATACTTCCAGATAGCGGAACTCTGTCATGTGGTTGTTGTAATCGGCCCAGTCTTCGTGGACATTGCCTTGCCATGTGATCAGGGGATTGGCCGTCGCATCCATCTGTTCGGGTTGCTGGGCGTTCATATCCGCCGGATTTTTCAGCGCGGTTCCTGCTCCCCAGTTATTGCGGCGCAGAACTTTGAGGAAATCCACAAGGTTGTTATCTCTGATAGTTTCCAGCTCGCCAACCGATAAACCGCCCGTATGATCATCGCTCTGGCTGACAATGTCATTGACCAGCTCATCTGTCCATTCGGGGACATCCATCAGCTTTGTCCAAGGCCATTTGAGCGATGGCTCGAACTGTTCCAGAAAATGCCTGAACCCGCCTTCGCCGCCGCCAAGCCGATAGGTCATGAACTGCCCCATCTGGGCAAAGCGCATGCCAAGCCCATTCCGGACAATGTCATCAATGGTGCCAGCGGTTGCAACGCCTTCTTTAACTAGCCAGAGCGATTCCCGCCACATGGCTTCAAGCAGGCGATCACCAACAAAGGCATCAATTTCCTTGGCAATATGCACCGGCTTCATGCCTATGTCGGTGTATAATTTCATCGCCGTATCAATGGCATCGGCGGATGTTTTCGCCCCGCCCACGATTTCAACAACCGGCAGCAAGTAAACCGGATTATACGGATGCGCCACCATCATTCGGTCAGCATGTGGCATCATCCGCTGAATATCGCTGGGCAATAATCCCGATGTGGACGATCCTATAATCGCCGCATCGGTGATAGCTTCGCCAATTTCCTGATGGATAGTCTGTTTTAAATCCAGCCGTTCGGGAACAGATTCCTGCACCAACACCGCACCATCCACCGCTTCACCAATGGTTTTGGCATAGCTGACTTTCCCACGTTGACCAGTGGTTTGCCCCGGCCATAAACGCAGCATAGCCGCTTCGTTTCGGGCAATCACATCATTGATATATTTTTCAGCTTGCGGATGTGGATCAAAAACAGACACATCATAGCCCGCCGTCATCAGCCGTGCGACCCAACCGCCACCGATAACCCCACCGCCAATAACAGCGGCTTTTTTAACAAATTCAGCCATATTTCACTCTCTAGCGTTTGATTAATTTCAGCTTTTTACGCACATCTTCAGGGGTGAGAATCTTAACATTCATCGCCGAAAGAATAGTAGCCGCGCGCTCAACAAGCTGAGCATTTGTGGCTAGTTTGCCATATTCAAGATAGATATTATCCTCAAGCCCGACACGCACATTAGCCCCGACCGCCGGTGCCATCGCCGCGAATGGAAGCTGATTACGGCCAATTGCAAACGCCGAATATACCCAGTCCGAAGGCAGGTTATTCACCAGCGCCATCAACGTAGTTGGATCATCCGGCGCCCCATAAGGAATACCCATACAAAGCTGTACCATCACCGGATCATCAATCAGACCTTCTTTGACCAGCTGTTTAGCCAGAACCAGATGTCCTGTGTCAAAAATCTCAATCTCAGGGCGAACGCCTGCTTTCTGCATCAATCCGGCCATAGCACGCAACATGGATGGGGTATTGGCCATGATGTAATCACCATGCGAAAAGTTCATGGTGCCGCAATCCAGTGTACAAATCTCCGGCAACAGGCTGGTAACGTGTTCCACTCTTTCTGTCGCGCCGACCATGTCTGTGCCATCCGCTAGCGGAAGCGGGCTTTCGGCTGAACCGATAATGATATCACCGCCCATGCCGGCGGTTAGATTGATCACGACATCTTCGTCTGCTGAACGGATACGATCCACCACCTCACGATATAGCGCCACATCACGCGATGGGGCTCCGGTTTCCGGATTACGAACATGGCAATGCGCAATGGCGGCACCAGCCTTGGCAGCAGCAATAGCATCATCAGCAATCTGTTTTGGCGTTACCGGCACCAGATCAGATTTGCCAGTGGTATCGCCCGACCCTGTAACCGCACAGGTAATAAAGACTTCTCTATTCATTTTTGTCCCCATTTTATATCTAAGTTAGCACCCAATTTATATATTGGGAAAAAGCTGATTTGTGTATCCTTGTTCCTAGTCATAGGCAAAATCAAGATTTAATTTGCGGGCCTGAGCGTAAGTCCTGTAATTGCTTGAATATATGCCGCGAAGATGTACCCATATTCTTGCTTTCCCCATCCATATTATATATGTCCTGATACGTTCTTGCCCGTTTTTTACCAAGCTCTATCCCCGGCTGATCAAAGCTGTTAAGCCCCCATAATGATCCGGACATGGTGGTCACATATTCAAAAAGCGCAAATAACCGCCCCAATGTATATGGCGATACCTGAAGCCATGTAATCAGCGATGATGGTCTGCCGCCACGGAAAGTCGCATCCTTTTTGCCCTGAACATGATTATCTTGGGCATGATTTCCCTCAATTTGGCTTCCCTCAATTTGGCTTCCAAGAGCAAGCGTGTCTGCTTGTGCCAGCATTTGTATTACCAGCGCATCATGATGATCTGCCACCAGATCAGCGGCCATATTGGCATCTGCCATCAATGGCCGTAACGGTGCCATAAACGTAATCGGTGTAATAATCGGGCTTTGGTGCAGATGCTGAAAATAGCTATGCTGGGCATTGCTTCCCGGTTCACCAAAAACAATCGGGGCTGTATGGCCATCAACCGGTTCGCCCATAGCATTGACGGATTTGCCATTTGATTCCATTTCCAGCTGTTGCACCCATGCCGAAAACCGCGCTAGCCGCTGATCATATGGGCATAGGGATTCGGTTGTATGGCCTAGCATAGTGGTGTTCCAATATCGCATTAATGCCATATTCAACGGCGCATTCTGGTGATTTGGCACAGACAGGATATGTTCATCAACCGCATGCCCACCGGCCAGCATAGCGCGAAATCCGGATGGGCCAATCGCCAGCATTAACCCAAAACCAACCACCGACCAGATAGAATACCGGCCGCCAATAGCCGCATCAAAACGAAGGATCATATCTTTATCAAATCCGGCATCCATGGCTTTATCCGGCATGGATGTAATCGCCAGCATCCGATCAGACGCGTTCTGTTCATGATCAGCAAACCAGCGCTTTGCCATATGCATATTTGCCATGGTTTCCATGGTCGAGAATGATTTTGATATCACCAGAACCGCCGTCGTAGCCGGATTAAGTCCGGCCAGACAATCCCCGATATGTGCGGGGTCCAGATTGCTGACAAAATGAATGTCCGGGCCCTGATGATATGGTGATAACGCCGCCACCGCCATAGCAGGCCCCAGATCAGACCCGCCAATACCAATGGAAACAACATCGGTAATCCCCATTTCCATCAATTGATCAATATGTCCAGCCATAGCATCAACACTGGCTTGCGCCATCGGTTGCGACGGATCACGCAAATGCGCATGCAACGCAGGTCGCTGTTCAGACGGATTAACGGTTTCGCCATCAAGCATAGCGTGGCATTTTTCCATAACCTGCTTGTCATCTGCAAATTGCAATAACAGATGCAGGTGATCATCTGTTACTTTCTGGCGGGTTAAATCTATCGTCATGTCTTCGATAGCAAAGCGGAGACGGGATTCTCTATCACCATCTGCCAGCAGTCGAGCCATAGCAAGGCCATCCGCAGGTGCGCTATCAACGCTGAATTTTAATTTTTCTGCTATTGTCGATGTCACCTGATCAGCCTTGCTTTAGTGTTTACAAATTAATTCTATCGTATATTTGTATCACATTATTATAACTACTGTCGCGCATTCCGTAAAACATGTTTTGTTTGTAGTTTAATCCCGATATTGTCCTAATATCCCTGTCATATTGCACTTGTCATATTAACCGCATGAGCCATTCACAAAAACATATTCTGTTCATTGATCATTCGCCATCACCAAATACGCTTCGTTTGTCGGATGCCGCGTGGATGATCATGAAAAATAAAAGTGATATTGCCATTATCCGCAAAAAACCGGTGGATGTTAATGCCGCCGATATACAGACCGCAAGCGGCATTTTAATTGCCACAACCGAAAACATTGGTTACATGGCAGGGCTGACCAAGGATGTATTCGACCGCTGTTATAACAACCTGCTTGAAGTGACGGCCGGTAAGCCTGTTGGTATATATATTCGTGCCGGACTGGATGGAACAGGAACACAAAAAGCGATAGAAACGATTTTAACCGGATTACGCTGGCGTTTGATGAGCGATATCCTGATCTGTCATGGCGACTGGAACAATGATTTTATTGCGGCGGTTGAAACACTGGCGCTAGGGCTTGCCTTACAGGTTGAGATGGGAGCATGACCATATGCTAGCCACCACAAAACGCATATTATTCAGCGCCCCTATCCTGCTTGCACTGGCGGCATTGGGCTGGGGCGGCAATACCATTGCCGCGCGGGTGGCGGTTGGCGAAGTATCACCCATGATGCTGGTCAGTATCCGCTGGTTGATGGTAAGCATCATGCTGATCACTATTTATCCGCGTGCTATCCGTGAAGCCTTATTCACTTATAGAGATAAATGGCCATGGCTACTGGGCATGGGCTTTGGATTAAGCGGTTTTAATATCATGTTCTATCTGGCCGCGCACAGCACCAGCGCCATCAATCTTGGCCTTATGCAGAGCAGTATTCCTGCCATTATCATGTTGTTGGGATTGGTTATTTTTCGCATTCCTGTCACTGGACTGCAATTCATAGGATTGCTGATTGCCATGACAGGAGCGGTGATTGTTATCGCCAAAGGATCACTGGATACCATTCTGACCCTGACATTTAATCATGGTGATCTGATCATGATGATCGGGTGTGTTTGCTATGCTGGCTATACATTGGGGTTATCAAAACGGCCACCGGTGAATAGCATTATCATGATGGGTATCTTGTCGATATTTGCCTTTATAGCATCAGTGCCATTTACCATAGGCGAGGCATTAGCCAACACGATGATCTTTCCGTCAATGACCGGCTGGCTGGTTCTGCTTTATGTTGCCATTGTGCCGTCTTTTCTGTCACAGGTCTGGTTTATGCAGGGCGTTGATAGAATAGGATCAGGCAAGGCCGGTATGTTTACCAACCTTGTTCCTGTCTTTTCAGCATTATTGGGGATACGGCTTCTAAATGAACAGATGGGGTTATACCATCTGATCTCTCTAGCTATGGTATTCACTGGGCTATATATAGCCCAGCGCCGATAGATGGTTTAAAGCAATTGGTGGATATTAATCCACAAGCTTGATATTCATGGCGCATAATTTGCCATTTTTGGCTTCTTCCATATCATATTCAACCGCTTGGCCTTCTACTAATTCAGAAAGCCCTGCATCTTGAACAGAACTGATATGGATAAACGCATCTGATCCGCCTTCATCAGGCTCGATAAATCCATACCCTTTGGTTGTATTAAACCATTTCACTTTACCTTTAGCCATTTTATTCACCTTATCGTTTTGCCCCCGTAAGGGTCAGAGTTAAGCACAATTCAATATTTAATGCATATTACTACAACCATCAAATGGGGCAGAATTTCGGTAAAGCAAGTTTTCCATCATTTATTTTTTAAATGCTGATACAGAATGGACGTATCTTTTTTGTTCCAGCCTTTTTCCTGAATAGCATTCAAAAGAGTAAACACACATTCGGTAGCTGGTAGCGTTTGACCATTTTGTTTTGCGGCGGTAACGGCAACGTTTAAATCTTTGGCGTGAAGCCGTGATTCCATGCCCGGCGCATAATCATCTGCAATCATTTTTGGTGCCATTAATTCCAGCATCTTACTGCTGGCAAAACCCTGCATCATTACATCCAGCACGGCATTCTGATCAGCGTGATGAATAGCGGCAAACCGCATGGCTTCTGCTACGCCCTGTATGGTGACAACCTGTGCAATCTGATTGCATAATTTTGCCACCTGTCCTGCGCCCATTTCGCCAATATGCCGGTGGCCGCTGGTATAGGCAGAAAGAACCGGCAGAACCGCCGCAACATCCCGCATATGCCCGCCCAGCATGGATACCAGACTGCCAGCCACAGCACCAATGCCGCCGCCCGATACCGGCGCATCAACCCAGCCTATCCCGTGATCATACATGGCTTGCCCGATTTGCCGCGCTTTATCCGGTGCTATGGTGCTGTGATCCATGACAATCAAACCATGATGTGCCGCCGCATGACAAACCGCATGTTCATGCCCGATCAGCACGTCATACACATCATCGCCTGTCACCACATTCGTTATAATAAGATCAACATCCGCCGCCAGCGCCGCCGGTGTTTCCGATGGGGTTAAACCGGCGGCAATTAATTCCGCGCCATCGGTTGCAAAAAAATCTGCACGTCGGGCATATCCGCGCACATCAAATCCAGCCCGGATCAGATGCATGGCTATCGGCGCGCCCATAACGCCTAGCCCGATACAGCCTATTTTCTTTATCATGGCCTCACCTTTGTTAACCTTTTTGCGACTAATATCGCCTTCTATTATATCAACGGCATGTTTTTTACTTTATTAATCTTTACATAGTTCTTATGGTGCAGGGTATTCTCATTTCCAAATATAGTAGAAATTATTTCAATGCGCGTTGCTGACCAGATTATTAATACCATTATTGCGGCCGGTACAGACACTATCTTTTCGCTTTCTGGCAATCAGATCATGCCGATTTATGATGCGGCTCTGGATCAGGATATCCGGATTATCCATACCCGACACGAAGCAGGTGCTGTTTTCATGGCTGATGGCTATGCCCGTTCAAGCGGCCGCACCGGCATAGCGTTATGCACGGCTGGCCCCGGATTTACCAATGCCATTGGCCCCATGTTTAGCTTGAAATCCTCTGAAAGTCCGGTTGTGCTTATTACCGGTGATAGCCCGCATGTAATGGATGGCAGACAACCGTTTCAGGAACTGAATCAAACGGCTATTTCTGCTGAACTGGTGAAAGAAAGCTGGCGGCTGACAAACAGCTCTGCCATTGGTGATGCGATTAGCGAAGCCATGCGATTGGCCCGATCCGGACGGCATGGGCCTGTTCATCTGGCCATCCCTGAGGACATGCTGGCAGAACCGGCACAGCCGTCGTTATTTTCCATGGATGACATGGCAAACGATGCCAGTTTTGCGATTGCGGCACCTGATCTGAATGCTATTCTGCGGGCGTTGGATGATTTCAAAAAACCGCTGATTTTAACCGGCGCAACATTAGCGTTAAACCGTGGCCATCATGCGATCAGACAGATCATGGATAAGCATCATATTCCGGTGATTGCGCTGACTAGCCCACGCGGATTGAATGATCCCATGCAAGGCAAGCTGGGTGAAATTCTTCGCGCCGCTGATGGCATTATCCTGCTTGATAAAGCACCTGATTATACACTGGGGTTCGGGACGCCAGATATCATGCCGGATGCTAAAATCGTGGCTTGTGCCGCGCAATCCGAAACCGTTACCCTATGCAATCAGGTGTTTCAAGGCAACATGATCTGGGGCTGTATTGCCGACCCTATGCTAACCGTGGCGGCATTGGCCACATCGGCGTTGCGGAAACGTTCTTCGGCATGGAAAACATCTGTAAATAAACTATTGGTGAAACGGCCGGATCAAGTAACCAAGATCAAAACCAAGACCAAGACCAAGACCCCGCCAAATATTACACCGGCTATGATCATGCAGGGCTTTGCCAATTGTATTGATTCCAGAACGCCGCCATTGATGGTTTGTGATGGTGGCGAATTCGGGCAATGGGCGCAAGCCGGATTACCTGATCCACTGGTGCTGGCCGCCCATATATTTACCAATGGTACATCCGGCGGTATTGG
>JABIWM010000136.1 GCA_018701255.1 Alphaproteobacteria bacterium
GCGGCTTCACCATTTTCGATAGCTTCCAGTGCTTCTCTTTTTTCTTGGGCTTTCATCCGTCCCAAGAGCAAATAAGCCTTAAGCCCCAGCGGTTCCAGCATCCGGTTAATTGATTGGTGATGCTGTCTGGCCAATACCTCTGTCGGGGCGATAATCGCGGCTTGTGCGCCTGTTTCAACGACTTTCAGCATGGCCATTAATGCGACCAGTGTTTTACCGGCACCAACATCACCTTGCAATAACCGAAGCATCCGGTGATCGGAAACCTGATCGGCATTTATTTCTGTGATGACACGTTTTTGTGCATCAGTCAGCGAGAAGGGAAGCGCGGCTAGCAATGCGTCTGTGAAACGGCCATCACCCTTAAAAATACGCCCATCTGTGGTCGTGCCATGTTGCCTGACCATTGCTAGGGCTAGCTGATTGGCAAATAGTTCATCATAAGCCAACCGCATGCGTGACGGATGACCGGGTAGCAGGTCTTTTTGTGATTTGGGATGGTGAGCATGACGCATGGCATCAATCCATGATGGCCAGCCAAATCGGGATATCGTATTTGCGCTTATCCATTCGGGCAAATCCGGTAGCAGGTCAAGGGACTGGCTAATGGCGGTGCGCAACGGTTTTGCCGTTAAGCCAGCGGTTAACATATAAACCGGTTCATATTCGGGGATAGTGGCGGCTTTATCTGGCGGCAATATATAATCGGGATGTGCCATTTGTAATTGTTGCCGGAACCATTCTGCACGGCCACTGACCAGACGCGCTTGCCCTAATGGTAGCTGGGTTTCAACATAATTGCCCTTGGCATGAAAGAAAATCAGCTCAACCGTGTTGTCATTCTTGCCATCATTATGCTGGCAAGTGACACGAAACGGCCGGCGCGTGCGGGGCGGCGGTTTATCATGATGGATAGGGGTAAGCGTTAATGTCACCACTTCGCCATCCTGAATATGTGCCAGTGTTGGTCGAATATGACGATGAATGATCCCCACCGGAACATGCCATATCAGATCAATAGCATGTGTGCCAATACGCTTGCTAATGATACTAGCTAGCCGTGGCCCTATCCCTTTGAGTGTTTCGACACCACGAAACAGAGGAAAGAGATTGGCAGGACGTTCAAATTTCCGATACCCGTTTTCTCTCATTCTTTACACATACGCTATATTTTTCGATATGGCTATGCTATCCCATTCAAGGCAAAAAGCAGAGGGTGAAAATGAGTGAAAATCAACAAGATAAAGTCCGGCGTCTGATCTATCAATCCTGTTATACAGGTACCAGAGAAACAGATACGTTATTATGCGGGTTCGCCAAAGAAAAATTGCCTGAACTGAATGCCGCTGAACTGGAAAGCTACGAAGCCTTGCTAGAGCTGGGTGATCCAGCAATATGGGCGGTAATCAGCGGTCAGCTGGATGTGCCTGCCAATCTGGACACCAAGGCGCTTGATTTGCTTATTGCCCATGTTAAGGCGCGTTAATAAAACCCTATTTACAACAGATCGAAATGTTATCGCATGAACCTATCTTGGCATGACCTGAAACTGCCAGAAGCAGGAAAAACCATCACAGTCGAAGGCGTGTCGCCGGGGCTGGATGGATTGTTGCTTTATGATCTGGCTAGCCGTCATCACGGCCAGCTTGTTCATATCAGCGTCAATGATGCCGCCATGGTAGAAACAGAAAGCAGCCTGTTAGCACTAGGCATGCCAGCGGAACAGATATTGCGGTTTCCGGCATGGGATTGTCTGCCTTATGATCGGGTTTCACCTAGTTCTGCATTAATTGGTCAGCGGATTAAGGCATTGTCCATGCTGGCTAGCGGGCAGTTTGGCCATGGGGTCATTCTGACCACAATGAATGCGTGGCTTCAGAAACATCCAAAACCGGATTATTTTACCACAGGCAGTATTGAATTGACCGCAGGCGGCCATGTCGGGCAAACGGCGTTTACCACATATGCAGAAGCCAATGCCTATCAGCGTACGAATACCGTGCGTGAACCGGGTGAATATGCTGTGCGTGGCGGTATTATTGATGTGTTTCCACCGGGTGGAACGGTTGCCGTCCGGCTTGATCTGTTCGGTGATGAGATTGAAACCATCAAAACCTTTGATCCGGAAACCCAGCGTAGTGGTGATCTGGTTTCGCATGTCAGGCTTTATCCGGTTAGCGAGATACCGATGGATGCGGATAGCATTTCGCGGTTTCGGCGCAATTACATTGATAGCTTTGGCGGCACGGCAAGTCGGGATATGTTGTATCAGGTGATATCAACTGGCCGCCGCGTCACAGGAATTGAGCATTATTTGCCGCTTTTCCATGATGAATTAACGCATTTATCCGAATATTGCGAAAATATATGTGTTGTTCAGGCTGATGAAACCGCTGTTGTCCGGCAAAACCGGCTAGAACAGATACAGGATTTCTATACCGCCAGATCAGACTATGCCGAGGCTGAAACCAATAGCGATGACGTATTCAGGCCATTGCCAATAGATGCGCTTTATCTAACCGATAAAACGCATGCGGCTATGCAGGCCAATCAGCCGGTTATTCAGTTTATGGCATTTGTATCAGACATTAAGAACGCGTCTGAACATATTGTTATTAAAAGTAAAAAATCACCGCTTTTATATCAAAACCAATCTGCTAATGATGATCATGATTTGGCAGAATTGCGGAAATTGCTAGATCATCGCGAGAAGTCACAAACAGCTATTCTGGCGGCTTCCAGTCGTGGAGGGCTTGAGCGACTATCATCACGGCTAGAACAATATATGTCTAGCACGGGTGATGTGCATGTTATCGCAAACTGGAATGATCTGGTGTCCGGTGCCATCAATCTGATGGTCTGGCCACTGGAACATGGATTTATCATGCCTGAGCTGTTTGTGATTACAGAACAGGACATTTTCGGCCGCCGTTTGCATCGACCACAAGGCAAACGCCGCCGGGCTGAACACTTCCTGAGTGAAGTATCCAGCCTGAACGAAGGTGATCTGGTTGTTCATGTGGATCATGGGGTTGGCCGTTATGAAAGCCTTGAGACGCTGAATATCCTTGGGGCTGATCATGATTGTGTTCTGCTTGTCTATGCAGGCGGTGATAAGCTGTATCTGCCTGTTGAAAACATTGATTTGCTATCCCGCTATGGCCGCGAAGGTGGCGAGGTGGCCATTGATAAACTTGGCGGTGCCGCATGGCAGGCCAAGAAAGCGCGGATCAAGAAACGCATCAAGGATATTGCCGCCCAACTGATTAAGGTGGCGGCGTTGCGTAAGGTATCCCAGACAGAGCAGTTTTATGCCGAACCGGCCAGTTATAATGAGTTCTGTCAGCGTTTCCCCTATGCCGAAACCGAAGATCAGCAAGATGCCATTGATGAAACGCTAAATGATATGCGATCAGGCCGGGTGATGGACAGGCTGATCTGTGGTGATGTTGGTTTTGGAAAAACCGAGGTTGCTATGCGGGCGGCTTTTGTAGCCGCGATGGCCGGGTATCAGGTGGCGGTGGTCACGCCGACCACATTACTAGCCCGCCAACATGGAAAAGTGTTTACCGAACGGTTTAACGGGTTCGGGATTGATATCGGTGTTCTGTCACGGATGACAACAACCAAACAGGCCAATCAGATCAAAGAAGGGCTGGCAAGTGGTGATGTTCAGATTGCTATCGGGACACATGCGTTGCTGTCAAAACAGATTGCATTTAACAATTTGGGGCTGATCATTGTTGACGAAGAACAGCATTTTGGCGTTACCCAGAAAGAACGGCTGAAAACATTGCGGGGTGATATTCATGTGCTAACCCTGACCGCAACGCCCATTCCGCGGACTTTGCAAATGGCATTATCCGGTGTTCGTGATATGTCAATCATTGCCACACCGCCGGTAGACAGATTATCCATCCGGACATCTGTTGGCCCTTGGGATCATGTTGTTCTGGCAGAAGCCATTAAGCGGGAACGGCATAGAGGCGGCCAGATTTTCTGTGTTAGCCCGCGCATTGAATTTTTGGGGCGCACCTATGACCGGTTGCAGAATATGATTCCCGATTTAAGAATTATCACCGCCCATGGACAAATGCCGGCGGCAGAACTTGATGATGCCATGACCCGATTTGCGGATGGTGAGGCTGATGTTTTGCTGGCAACAAATATTATCGAGTCCGGAATTGATATACCGTCCGCAAATACAATGATTATTCATCGGGCAGATATGTTCGGATTATCGCAATTGTATCAATTGCGTGGCCGGATTGGTCGCGGTAAGCAACGTGCCTATGCTTATCTGACCACTGATCCGGCACGAATGCTTACCCCACAATCGCGCCGCCGGCTTGAGGTAATGCAGACGCTGGATGCGCTAGGTGCCGGATTTACGCTAGCGTCATATGATCTGGACATTCGCGGGGCAGGGAACTTGCTAGGAGATGAGCAATCCGGCCATGTGAGGGAAGTCGGGGTTGAGCTTTATCAGGCTATGCTTGATGATGCGGTGAAAGAAGTAAAGTCAGGTGACGGCAACAGCGAAGAAAGCCAGCAGGATAAATGGTCACCAGCGATTAATCTGGGCGCATCTATTCTTATCCCTGATGCTTATGTTCCTGATCTATCGGTGCGATTGTCGCTTTATCGGCGAATTGCGGCGCTAGAGCATATTAATGAACATGATGAGCTGGTAGCAGAGCTTGTTGATCGCTTTGGAACTTTACCGCAAGAAGTGCAAAATCTGATCGATACTATCCTGATTAAAATCAGATGCCGGATAGCGCAAATCGAGAAACTGGATGCGGGGCCCAAAGGGATGAGCGTCACATTCCGGAATAATCGCTTTGCTAATCCGGAGGCGTTAATCGGGCTGATCAATAAAAAATCCGGTATTATGCAGGTTACAGGCGACCAGAAAGTAGTTGTCCGGCAAACGTTACCGCAATCAAAGCGGGTTAATGCCGCGCGCAAGCTGGTTGATGAGATTGTAGCGTTGCTTTAAGTTGAGTTTAAGCATCAAAGGTATTTAATTTGGCATTCAGTGCCGCATCAAATAATGGCAGAAAAGCATGTGGTGGATGCGCACCGGATACAGACCAGCGTTGATCAATAATTATATACGGGACACCGTGGATATCCATCATGCTGGCTTCTTCGAGATCAGCCTGAACTTGTGTTCTGGCCAGATCAATCAGATCAGACGATATATGGTAATCAGCAATGATCATGTTCTGATATTCTGATGTGCTGATATCTATGCCATGTTCAAAATAATCCGCCATCATTTTTATTTTTATAACATGCCCATCTTTCCCTGCGGCCTTGATCAGAACATGGGCGGGTTTACTATCCGGTGTTCGTGTAATGGCAGAAAAGTTGAAATTAATGCCGACTTGCTGACCGATATCGGCAATACGATCATAAAACGCGGCACCGGCCTGACCGAACTTTGCCTGAATATAGGCTTGCCTGTCCATTCCGGTTTCCGGCATGGTCGGGTTTAACAAAAAGGCACGCCAGGCTATATCCAGCGTGACATGTTTGTGCATTTTTGCCGCCGCATCTATCCGTTTCCAGCCGATATAACACCATGGGCAAATGATATCGGAAAAAATATCCACCCGAATTAGGTTTTTATGTGTATTCATGTGGCACCAGTCATTGACATTTCGGCTGTATTTATATCTAGGTTATAATATGTTTTTACAAATTAGTGAACCGTCCTGATGGGCATTGATCATGCCATAGTCCTGCATCCGGATTTGCGCGAAGATGCATCATCCAGACCAGCAGATATGATGCTGGCAGAAGCAGTGCGTCTGGTTGAAGCCATCGGTTTACCCGTCCAGCAGAGCTTTAGCGTCCGGATAAACACGCCCAGAGCCGCCACATTAATTGGTGCAGGTGTTATTGAGCGCATTAATCATGAAGCAGATGATCATAGCCTGCTGGTCATTAATGCCAGTCTGTCGCCGGTTCAGCAACGTAATCTGGAACAACAGCTAGGGTGCAAGGTCATTGACCGAACCGCGTTGATACTGGAAATTTTCGGGGAACGGGCAAGCACGAATGCTGGCCGTTTACAGGTTGAGCTAGCCGCGCTTACGTTTCAGCGAAGCCGTCTGGTGCGTAGCTGGACACATCTGGAACGTCAGCGTGGTGGTGGTGGTTTTCTTGGTGGGCCGGGGGAACGCCAGATTGAACTGGATCGCCGGATGCTGGATGACCAGATTATCAAAATCAAGGCAGAATTGCGCGAAGTCGTTCGTACCCGCACCATCCAGCGACAAAATCGGCAACGTAATGAAACCCCGTCTATTGCTCTGGTTGGATATACAAATGCCGGTAAATCAACGCTGTTTAATACGCTAACAGGGGCAGGGGTGCTATCACAGGATATGCTGTTTGCAACACTTGACCCGACTATGCGTGGGTTGCCATTGCCATCCGGACGAACCGTCATTTTTGCTGATACCGTCGGATTTATCAGCCAGCTTCCAACAGAATTGGTCGAAGCGTTTAAAAGCACCCTAGAAGAAGTAGTAGAAGCAGATTTGTTATTGCATGTTCATGACGCTTCCTCACCAATGGCGATAGAAGAAGCAAAAGACGTGCATGATGTGATGCAGTCGCTTGGGCTAAACGATGAAGAACAGTATCGCCGTGTTATTCATGTGTTTAACAAAATCGATCAAGTGACTGATCCCGATCAATTGCTGATATTGAAGCAGCGTTTTCCGCAAGCGGTTATGTTATCGGCACTAAAAGAAACCGGCTTTGATGACTTTCATGAAGCCATAGAAGACTATTTTTCAGCTGATGAAAATCCGGTTTTGATTAACGTACCCTATTCAATGGGTGATGCCAGATCATGGTTATTTGAACATGGTCACATGAAAACAGCAGAAGAAAACATGGAAGCAGACGGCGAAACCTGCTATGTCATTTTATCAGATGCCAACCTTGCCCGATTTCTCTCACGCTGGCCAAAATTGACTGCTAATCACTTTACCGGCTAGTAATCCGCCCCCAACACAGGCCAGAAAAATAGCGCCTGTATCCAGATTTGTAAAAAGCGAAGCAACGGCAGGGCCGGGGCAAAGGCCGGTAATTCCCCATCCAATGCCAAACAAAGCCGATCCCGCAATCAATTGCATATCGAATGATTGTTTTTGCGGTAGATGAAAACGAGCATCGCAAACAGGCTGACCCATGCGCCGGATAAAACCATGATATCCAATCAGATTGACGATAACCCCGCCACCCATAACAAAGGCAAGGGACGGGTCCCATAAGCCAAATATATCAAGAAAGCCAACAACCTTTGCCGGATCAAGCATGCCGCCCATGGCAAGTCCGATACCGAATAGAACACCAGAAACTATAGCAATTAAAACAGGCATGATAATCTCCTATGAACCGGAATGGACAATAAGGACAGTGACAACAGCACTAATCATAAATGTCATAACAGCAAGGAATGAACGAGGAGAAAGCCGCGCTAATCCGCAAATTCCATGACCGGAAGTACAGCCAGCCCCAATCATTGAGCCAAGCCCGACAATGAACCCGCCAATATAAAGCATGGTGCCTTCGCTAACGGGGCGCACTAATAATCCGTCTTCGCGAAACCCAAGATAGACCAGAGGGCCAATCACTGTTCCAGCTAAAAAGAACCAGCGCCATAAACCACCAACAGGATGGTTAGTCAGAGCGGAAGCAAAGATGCCGCTAATCCCCATCACACGGCCATTAAATGCCAGCAAAATAAACGCGGCCAGACCAATTAATATACCGCCAAAAAGCGAGGCATAGGGTGTAAAATGAGCAAAATCAATTGTCATAAGTTCATATCCAGTTCATTAGTGAAACTAGATTTAATATTATAAAAGAATAAAGCAAAAGTCTATGTCACGATCCCTAAAGGAAGCGGCTATTTTGCCACAGGTGTTACTGAACTTTGTTTGACTCTAGCTTCGCGCCAGAAAGCAAAAAGGCCAGATGCAACAATGATGACCGCGCCGAAAAACACATGCCATTCCACGACTTCTTTAAACAGGATCAACCCGATTAGCGTGCTATACACAATCTGTAATAAGGCAAATGGTTGCAGCGTTGTCGTTTCGGCCGCATCGAGTGCCATAATCATGAGCAGATGCGCCAGCATTGCCGTGATACACAGCATGATCATCATGCCCCAGTCCTGTATCAGAATGGGTGTCCAGAAAAATGGCCCAATCATGGATATAACAATACAGCCAGCAATACCCGTCCAGAAAAAACTGGTAACAGGATCATCACGTTTTGCCACATAACGGGTGAGAACGTTATAAGCCGCGAAACCAAGTGTTGCGGCAACTGCAATGAGTGCTTCGGGTTTGAATACCGTTGTTCCCGGCTGGATAATAATCAAAATCCCGACACATCCCATTAAAATAGCGGTAATGCGTTGCCAGCCAACACGTTCACCAAGGAAAATAATGGATAGCGCGACCACCAGCAAAGGATAGCAGGCAAAAATAGCATGCGTTTGCGCCAAACCAAGAATAACAAATGATGACACCGCCACGCATATTTGCAAAGCCAGCAATCCGCCACGCACAAATTGAACAATCGGGTGATGCGATCTGGCCGCGACTCTGATCCCGCCAGATTTAATCACGCTCCAGATAATAACAAACAGCGCAAAAAACCACATGCGGATCATGACAACCGAAATAATATGATAGCGCTCACCCATATATTTGGACATGCCATCCATAGCCGCAAAGCCAAGAACAGCAATCATCATCA
>JABIWM010000137.1 GCA_018701255.1 Alphaproteobacteria bacterium
TGGCAAAAGGGTTTCAATCCCGCCTGCATGAAAAACGGTATCTGGCATTGGTCATGGGGCGGCCGAAAATGACCGAGGGGGTGATTAAAGCGCCATTAATTAAATCTGGCGGCCACGGGAATGAGAAAATGATCGTTGATGCAGATCGGGGGGATCATGCAGAAACTGATTTTGAATGTATTGATAGCATTGGCGGCAAGGTTTCGCTTATGTTGCTGTCACCGCGAACTGGTCGCACGCATCAGTTACGCGCCCATATGCTGGCGTTAGGCTGTCCTATTCTGGGTGATGGAAAATATGGTGGGGCAGAGGCTTTTCCGAATGACCATATCAACAGACTATGCTTGCACGCGGCGCGGCTTGATCTGGCCGGTGAGTCGCCAATTATTGCTGATTTGCCCCATGATTTGCGCCAGATAATAACGTTTTTTGGCTTTGATCCGGCATCAGTGATGGATATGATTACCGATAAATCATAAGTCATGAAAAAAATACAGGGTGGATGATTATTATGGTAGCGGCGGCAAAACGGTTCTGGAAAGAAACAGATGTGACCGGAACGGATGATGGCTGGATGATTATGCTGGATGGACGGGCGGTTAAAACGCCAGCTGGCAGACCGGTTGCATTATCAAGCCAGAAACTGGCTGAGGCTGTTGGCGCAGAATGGAAAGCCCAAGAAGAAAACATCATACCGGCAACAATGCCGCATTTTCGATATGTGGTCACCGCGATTGATCGCGTGACACCGCAACGCGGTGATATCATCAACCAGCTGGTCGGGTTTAGCGGCAATGATCTGATCTGCTATCGTGATCCGGATCAGCTGGAACTGGCCAGCGAGCAAAGCATGGGGTGGAATCCGTTGCTGGAATGGGCGGAAAGCCAGCATGGTATCAAACTGCATATAGGGGCTGGTGTTATGCCGGTCAAACAGGATGCTGAAACGCTGTTAACAGCAGAAAACTGGTTATCTGATAAAGATGATTTTCGTCTGGCCGGGCTTTATAATTTGATCAGCCTGAGCGGGTCATTTGTCATTGGGGTTGCCATTGAACAAGGGCGGTTAGCGGTAGAAGACGGCTTTGATCTGGCGTTTCTGGACGAATTATGGCAAGTCCGGAAATGGGGCGATGATGCCGAAGCCGAAGATAGACGGCAAACCATAAAACAGGATATGATAGAGGCAAAGAGTTATCTGTCTCTGCTTGATCAGTAAATCAATGAACTGACAACTCAGATACGACCATAGAGGAGCCTGACCATGACGTCACCAAATGTAACGATGCTTGAGCAAAAACGCGCGGCGGCAAGGCTTGGCGGCGGGCAAAAACGCATCGACACTCAACATGGTAAGGGCAAGCTTACCGCCAGAGAACGGCTGGAGATTTTGCTTGATCCGAACAGTTTCGAAGAATGGGACATGTTTGTTGAGCATCGCTGTACCGATTTTGGAATGGCGGATCAAACGATACCCGGTGATGGCGTGGTAACAGGATATGGCCAGATCAATGGCCGGCCAGTATTCGTGTTTAGTCAGGATTTCACCGTGCTGGGTGGATCGTTATCAGAAACCCATGCGGCCAAAATTGTTAAAGTGATGGATCAGGCCATGAAAACCGGTATTCCGGTGATCGGGTTGAATGATTCCGGCGGTGCGCGTATTCAAGAAGGCGTGGCTTCGCTTGGTGGTTATGCGGATGTCTTTCAACGCAATGTTGATGCATCCGGCGTGGTGCCGCAAATCTCTGTGATCATGGGGCCTTGTGCTGGTGGGGCGGTGTATTCGCCAGCTATGACGGATTTTATTTTCATGGTTGAAGGGTCATCCTATATGTATGTGACAGGGCCCGATGTGGTCAAAACAGTCACGCACGAAGATGTCAGCCACGAAGATTTAGGCGGTGCCAGCACTCATACTAAAAAATCCGGTGTCGCGCATAAAGCCTATGCCAATGATGTTGAGGCATTGATGGGGGTCAGAACATTAATGTCCTATCTGCCGCTTTCATGTGATGATACAACGCCGGAACTGGCCAGTGATGATCCCATGACACGCAAAGCGGCAGCACTGGATCGCATCATTCCGGCCAATCCTAACCAACCATATAATATGAAACATGTGATTAGTCATATTGTTGATGATGACAGTTTTTTTGAAATTCATCCGGATTATGCCGGTAATATTCTTACAGGCTTTGCCCGAATGGATGGCATGACTGTGGCGATTATAGCTAATCAGCCGATGGTGCTGGCTGGATGCCTTGATATCAATGCTTCACGAAAAGCGGCGCGGTTTGTGCGTTTTGCTGATGCATTTAATATCCCCCTGATGACGCTGGTGGATGTCCCCGGATTTATGCCCGGCACAACACAGGAATATGGCGGAATTATCAGCCATGGTGCCAAATTGCTATTCGCCTATGCTGAGGCAACGGTGCCTAAAGTAACGCTGATTACGCGCAAAGCCTATGGCGGGGCTTATGATGTGATGTCGTCAAAACATTTGCGCGGTGATGTTAATTATGCGTGGCCAACCGCAGAAATTGCGGTGATGGGGCCCGAAGGCGCGGCGCGAATTATTTTTCGTAATGATAAGGATGATCCGGAAAAACTGAAACAGCGGTCTGATGAATATCGTGAAAAATTTGCCAACCCGTTTATTGCGGCCAAGCGTGGTTATATTGATGATGTGATCATGCCGAATAACTCACGGTTCCGGCTGGCACGCGCGCTGAAAATGCTAAAAGGCAAGCGAGCCGAACGACCACAACGCAAACATGATAATCTGCCATTATAGATTGCAAGGAGAAAACAATGTTTAACAAAATCCTCATTGCTAATCGTGGCGAAATTGCCTGCCGGATTATGCGTACGGCCAAAGCCATGGATATTAAAACTGTTGCTGTCTATTCTGATGCAGATGCCAATAGCAATCACGTCACCATGGCTGATGAGGCGGTATGCATAGGCCCGCCGCCATCGGCTGAAAGCTATCTGGATGCTGATGCCATTATTGCCGCCGCTATATCCACCGGCGCAGAAGCTATACATCCGGGGTTCGGGTTTTTATCGGAAAATGCCGGATTTGTTGCGGCAGTTGAAAAGGCGGGGTTGATATTTATCGGGCCGGGCGCAGAAGCTATTCAGCTGATGGGCGATAAAATTACATCCAAAACACTGGCCGATAAAGCCGGCGTGTCTATCGTCCCCGGCACCGAAGGCGCGGTCAGTGACGTTGAGGCCGCGGCCAGAGAAGCATCGGGCATTGGCTATCCGGTGATGATCAAAGCATCCGCCGGTGGCGGCGGCAAAGGCATGCGGATTGCCCATGATGAACGCGAATTGCGCGAAGCAATGCCGCAAGCCCAGAATGAGGCACGCGCATCATTTGGTGATGATCGGGTGTTTGTTGAAAAATTCGTGACTAGCCCGCGTCATATTGAAATACAGATATTGGGTGATAGCCATGGCAATGTTGTCTATCTGGGGGAGCGCGAATGTTCCTTACAGCGGCGCCATCAGAAAGTGCTGGAAGAATCCCCAAGCCCGTTTATCAGCGACAAAACACGCGCCGCCATGGGTAAGCAAGCCGTTGAGCTGGCTAAAGCGGTGCAGTATCAATCGGCTGGCACGGTTGAGTTTATTGTTGGCGCGGATGAGGATTTTTATTTTCTGGAAATGAATACCCGCTTGCAAGTGGAGCATCCGGTGACTGAGCTGGTTTATGATATTGATCTGGTGGAATGGATGATCCGTATTGCCGCTGGCGAAAAACTGACGCTCAAACAGGATGCTATTACCCCGAAAGGCTGGGCGGTGGAAGTCCGGCTTTATGCCGAAGACCCATCGCGAGGATTCCTGCCAGCGATTGGCCAGCTCACCCGTTATCGGGAACCGGAAGATATGGCCGGTATCCGCATTGATAGCGGTGTTCACGAAGCCGGTGAGATTTCTATCTATTATGATCCGATGATTGCCAAGGTTATTGGTTACGGCGCAACCCGTGATGTGGCGCTGGATCATCTGGGGGCAGGGCTGGACCGGTATGTGATCGAAGGACTGGCGCATAACCGGCAATTCTTGCGGCATATGATTGATCACCCGCAATTCCGCAAGGGTGATGTTACCACGGGCTTTATCGCGGATGAATATCCCCATGGCTATACCCCGTCCGCGCCTGATGATGCGGTTATGCTGGCACAGATGCGGGCGGTGGCCGTGCAATTGGTGGCTAGCCGGCTTGACCGTATGGCGGCAATGGGGGCGGCCTTATCCAAACAGAATACAGGGCAGAATACAGAACAGAATTACTGGCTGAATGATGCGGGCGGGACTAGCACCGCTATCTGGGATGCGGCCAGCCAGTCGGTCACAATCGGGGATCAGATTATGGCTATCACTGGCCAGCCAGACCGCGATAGCCGCCGTTTTGATGGTGCGATTAATGGCATGCCGGTGATGATGCAAATCTGGCATCACGCGGCACGGGTCGAAGTCATGCTGGGCGCGTATAGATTGGCGGTGCATATTCTGCCAGAACGGATCAGCCATTTGCAGGCGTTGATGCCGGAAAAAACAACCACCGGTGGCGCAGTTGAAATCGCGGCACCCATGCCGGGGCTGATGACGCGGATAATGGTATCGCCGGGGGATCAGATTACGGCCGGTGATGATGTTGCGGTGATTGAGGCGATGAAGATGGAAAATCTGCTCAAATCGACAGAAACCGGTATCGTCAAAGAGGTGCTGGTCAGCGCTGGTGAAACGGTTGCCGCTGATCAGCCATTGATCCGGCTTGCTGATCATACGGATAGCGAATGACGCTCCGACATCTCACGGCTGAGGCTAAAACGCTTGGCACACATGCGGCGCGGCTTTGTGATGAGCTGATCCATGCCGCGCAAACCCGTCAACATGCCAGCGTGATTATTCTGGCGGCGGCGGTGCTGGATGTGGCTTTGCGCGAACCAACAGGGCCAGCCGGTGATGCCGATGGCGCGGCCATTGCCGAGGCGCGGGACAGCCGCGAGGCGTATTGGTTGCGTGATCGCCGTAATGGAATTGTTCATTTTGAGGGCGGTCGCGGCGGCTTTATGGGGCAAGCGGATGATGCGGCTATTCTTGCTGAGGATGCGGATCGGGCGATTGCCGCGTTAACCGAAGCGCTAGCTATTCTTAACTTTGGCTAATATTGATGTTGCTAATATCCGCATCCGTATAGCGGCCTAGTGTATTGCTGAATTGATGGATCAACGCCTGATCCAGTTCGCGCATAATGATATCAGCTGGTTTATTGATGATCTGATCACACGCTGTTACCCCTGCATCACTGATCCCGCATGGAATGATATGCCGGAAGCCGTCAAGCATAGCGGCGTTGACATTAATGGCGATACCGTGCCAGCTGATCCAGCGGCTAAGCCGGACACCGATAGCCGCGATTTTATCATTAGGCTGTGGGGGCTGTGTAGGCTGTGATGGCTGTGATGGGGTGGCGGTATGATGCGGCGTATCCACCCAGATGCCGGGCGCGCCATTGCGTCTGGTGCCGGTGATGCCGCATTGGGCGAGGGCGGCCAAGCCCCATGCTTCGATGCCGCGAACAAATGCGCGGATATCACGGCCGCGCCGGTTGAGATCAAGCATGATATAGACGATGCGCTGGCCGGGGGCGTGGTAAGTCCACTGGCCGCCGCGACCGGTGGCGCGGATGATCGGCTGGCTTTGGTCTTGAAGGCTCTGATCTTGAAGGCTCTGATCTTGAAGGCTCTGATCTTGAACGCTCTGATCTTGATCGGGCTGGTCGGGTTGGTCAGTATCAGGTTGGTCAGGATGGGGGAGCAATAGCTCACTATCCTTGGCCGAACTGCCGCCGGTATAGACGGGGTGATGTTCCAGAAACCACAACACCTCAGGGGCGGTGCCGGCTTGCATGGCGGCGATATGGCTTTCCATCGTGGCGATAGCGGCATCATAGGCCAGCGGCGCGTGATTTTGCCATATGGTAATGCCATCTGGCCCTGATGTGATCATGTCCGGGGTGATGATGTCTGGCGTGATCATATCTGGCGTGATGATATCTGGCCGCGTGGCCGATGCCGTAATGGGTGCTGTGGCCGGTGCAGTTATGGGTGCGGCAGGTGAGTTCTGGCTTGCGCTTCTGGTCATGATCTGTTATCGCATTGTCAGCGAGATGACGCAATGGCGTTTCCTCTCGCGGTACATTCGGTGCGGCTGTGGCGGAACTGGTAGACGCGCAGCGTTGAGGTCGCTGTGGGCTAATACCCCGTGGAAGTTCGAGTCTTCTCAGCCGCACCAA
>JABIWM010000138.1 GCA_018701255.1 Alphaproteobacteria bacterium
ATACGGCAACTGGATTTACAGATCAGCTTTGCTGTCATGTTTGGTATGGTTGCCTTGTTGCTTTTGCTTGGTTCGGTCTGGCTTGGATTGAACTTTGCCAATGCTATTGTGACGCCAATAAGCGCGATTATCGGAGTCGCGGATAGAGTGCGTTCTGGCAATCATTCGACACGGGTTGGCCCCATTCATGATCAGGGTGAAATTGGCGAGCTGGCCGCATCCTTTGACCGGATGCTTGATGAAATGGAACGTAATCGGCACGAATTGGTAGAGGCCAATATTCAGCTTGATAAACGGCGTGAGTTTACAGAAGCCGTGCTGGCTGGTGTTTCATCAGGGGTGATAGGTATTGATCATGAACAGATCATCACTCTGCCAAATCTGGCCGCGCTTAATATGCTTAAGCTCCATACCCAATTTGCTGTTGGAAAAAAACTGGCAGATGTCGTGCCTGAGTTTACAGAACTGCTTGAGCGTGCGGTAACAGCAAAGCGTTTGCCCGAAGTAAATATAGACGTTAATCGCGACAACATAAATCTAACGCTGTTGACCCGTATCACGCGTGAAATGATTGGCGGGCGGGTGGTTGGTTATGTGGTCACATTCGAAGATGTCAGCGCGTTAATGGATGCCCAGCGTAAAGCGACATGGGCAGATGTAGCCAGACGTATCGCGCATGAGATTCGTAATCCGCTGACCCCGATGCAATTGGCATCCGAACGTCTGGCGCAAAAATTTTCTATGTCTGATCCTAAACAGGATGCCAGTTTCCGCTCAAATATTGAAATGATTACCCGACAAGTTGATGATATTCGCCGGCTGGTTGATGAGTTTTCTTCTTTTGCGCGGATGCCAGCCCCGAATATTGCTGATTATGATCTGATTGATATTATTCGCTCACAAATCATGCTGATAAAATCAGAAGCAACAGATATTCATTTTCAAACAGATTTTGGATCATATAGCACACTCATGATTGCCTGTGATGATGGAATGATCAGACAAGTCATAACAAATTTGTTACAGAACGCTGTTGATGCCATGACAGAATCCAATAGCCCGGATCAGAAAGTTTTGATCCGTCTGGCGGTCACGCCTGATACGGTTCGGGTCATGGTGGTTGATAATGGCCCCGGATTACCGGTAAATAATCGCAAGCACTTAACAGAACCATATGTCACGCATCGCAAAGGTGGTACAGGTCTTGGGCTTGCAATAGTAAAGAAAATTATGGAAGATCATGGCGGTTCATTATACCTGACTAGCATGTCTGATAATAATATTGATAATGACCCTGATAGTAACATTGATATAGAACTTGATCCGGCACTTGATAAAGCCAATGCCGAGGGTTATCACGGGGCATTAGTGATACTCAATTTTGTTAATCGATCTGAGGAGCCAACGGGATAAATGAAACCAGAAATCCTAGTTGTTGATGATGAACCAGATATTCGAAGCATGATCCGCCTGATTCTTGAGGATGAAGGTTTTGATGTGCGTGAAGCAGAAAATGCAGAAACGGCAAGGGATGAGCTAACTAGCCATCCGCCAGCCTTGATCATTCTGGATATCTGGATGCGCCAGTCTGATATGGATGGGCTGGAATTGCAAAAATGGGTGCGCCGTTATTATCCGCATGTTCCGGTGTTGATGATATCCGGTCATGGTAATATCGAAACAGCGGTTCAGGCGATGAAAGACGGAGCATTTGATTTTATTGAAAAACCGTTTAAATCAGCGCAATTAATCCTGTTATGTCAGCGTGCTCTGGCAAATGCCGCGCGTGACGCAGAACATCATGACCTAAAGCGCCGTTATGATGTGTCACTTGATCAGATCGGAACGTCACCGGCTATCAATAGTATCCGCCAGACTATCGATAAAGTAGCACAAACAAACAGTCGGGTATTTATCACAGGGCCGTCAGGGTCTGGTAAAGAGCTATTAGCCAGAAATATTCATGACAAATCTAACCGGACGAATGGCAGATTTATCATGGTGAATTGTGCTTCATTATCGTTTGATCGCTCATTAATCGAATTATTCGGCTCAGAGACCAGTGATGGCGGCAACAGAGTGGTCGGTGCATTCGAGCAGGCACATGGCGGCACCTTATTTTTTGATGAAATTTCCGATTTATCCCAAGATACCCAAGCCCGCCTAGTCAGAGCGTTACAGGATCAGCGTTTTAAGCGTCTTGGCGGCAATACCGAGGTGACCGTTGATGTTCGCATCATCAGTGCGACATCCCATGATATCAAGACCAGAGTAGCAGAACGCGGGTTCCGCGAAGATTTGTATTACCGGTTGAATGTGGTGCCAATATCTATTCCACCATTATCGCGCCGCCGCGAAGATATCTCGGAACTGGCGCGGTATTTTCTGAATAAACGTCTGTCTGATGAAGGTGATCGTAAATTATCATTTACGTCTGATTGTCTGGCCGCGCTGGAAACCTATTCCTGGCCGGGGAATATCACCCAGCTTCGTAATATGATAGACTGGCTGGTGATTATGATTGACCGCAATAAGCATCAGATCACTTACGAAGACCTGCCCGTCGAAATTCTTGGGGTTGGGCAACTTTCCAAGGCTAATGATAGCGGGCTGGCAACCGCCATTACCATGCCGCTAAAAGAAGCGCGTGAGCAATTTGAAATTGAATATTTAGTGTCGCAACTGTCACGGTTTAATGGCAATATATCAAAAACCGCGGCCTTTATCGGAATGGAACGATCAGCCTTGCACCGTAAGCTTAAAAATCTGGATATCCATATAGAATCGGCTGATCAGTCGGAGGAACATTCATGAAGATTGTTATCTGTGGCGCGGGACAGGTTGGTTTTAGTATTGCTGGCCATTTATCCGAAGAAAATAATGATGTAACGATCATTGATGAAAGCGATGAGCTGATCCAGCGCGTCACAGATCATCATAACGTCAGGGGTGTTATCGGGGTGCCGTCGCATCCGGATATTCTGGCACAGGCAGATGTCGGTAATGCAGATATGCTGATTGCCGTCACAACCACCGATGAAATTAATATGGTGGCCTGTCAGGTGGCGCATTCTATTTTTCGGACTCCGCTTAAAATTGCCCGTATTCACTCGCGCAGTTATCTCGACCCACGTTTTGCGGATATGTTCAGCACGGATAATATGCCAATTGATCATATCATTTCCCCTGAAATAGAACTCTCACAGGCGGTTTTGCGGCGCCTGGAAATACCCGGTGCTTTTGATGTCGGTAGCATGTGCGGCGATAAAGTTAAAATTATTGGCGTTAAATGCACGGATCAATGCCCGATTCTGGGTTCACCGATCCGATATCTGGCAGACCTGTTTGATGACCTTAAAATGAGCATCATTGCCATTCTGCGTGATAACGCGGTGATTGTTCCCCGTGATGGAAGCGTTAAGATGATGGAAGGGGATGAAGTCTATTTTGTTTGCGAAGATACGCATTTAAGCCGTGCCATGATCAGTTTCGGGCATGAAGAACCCGAAAGCCGCCGTATCCTTATTGCCGGTGGTGGTAATATCGGAACCTTGGTTGCAAATGCTGTCCATGAAACGATTGAATCGTCGCAACAGACCATTATCGAGCTGAATAAGGATATAGCCAGAAAGGCCGCGCTTAATTTACCGCAACAGATTACCATCATTCATGGTGATGCGCTGGAACCGGATATCCTGCATGAAGGCGGGGTTGCCGATGTGGATACCTTTATCGCAGTGACAGATGATGATGAGGTCAATGTTCTTTCATCTTTACTGGCACGGCGTTTTGGGGCGAAACATGTTGTGACTCTGATCAAGATGGCTAGTTTTGTGCCGCTGATTTCGACTCTTGGTGTCGATAGCGTCATTAATCCACCATCGATTACGGTTTCCAGTATTCTGGAACATGTCCGGCGCGGACGTGTGCGCGATATTCATACCATTATCGAAGAAAAAGGTGAGGTAATGGAAGTAGAGGCACTAGCTTCATCCTCACTGGTTGGCACGCCCTTACGGTCTGCAAAATTGCCAAAAGGTGCTGTTGTAGGGGCGATCATGCGTAATGATAATTTTGTTATTCCACGCGGCGATACGATCATAGAACCGGGCGATAAGGTGATTATGTTTGTAGCGCGTGGGTATATAGACGAAGTAGAGCGCATACTTTCCGTTCGACTAGATTTTTTCTGATATTTAAATCAAATATTATACTAAAGTATTACTACTTTTGCTAAAGTAGTAATTGATAATTTATGCGATTAATCGTAAGTAATAATAAAATAACCTTGGGGGGTAAATAAATGGCACAAGATAAAGGCCAGAACTTACAAGAAATCTTTCTTAATTCTATTCGTAAAGATCATGCGGCTGTTACAGTATTCTTGGTGAATGGTGTGAAATTACAGGGTATTGTGACCTGGTTTGATAATTTTTCATTATTATTAAAGCGCGATCAGCACGTTCAATTGGTTTATAAGCATGCTATTTCTACTATCATGCCAACCAATCCTATTTCCTTGCAGGAAGACGAAGACAGCATGGAATAGGGGGCTTATCTGCCTCTAACATCATATTTTAAAACTCTGCATCATCCTATGCTTCACCTGTTTTCAGATAAGCATGAGGCTAGGGCAGGGTTTTTGCATTTTGCCACCACTGTTCCATGTCATCCAGTGAACATTCGTTCAGTGACATATTCTGATTATTTGCCTGATCTTCGATATGATTAAACCGTTTCCGGAATTTTCTGTTGGTG
>JABIWM010000139.1 GCA_018701255.1 Alphaproteobacteria bacterium
GCCTTTTCATATCCGTGGTGACGGAACCGGACATTGGTTTTGCCTGTTCCTTCGGAATATGTTGCCCCGACCATGGCGTAAATCACCTCAAGCACGGCACCATGAAAAAAGTATGGCGCGGCTTCAACGATATCTATCATGCTCAAATCCTTGGGCAGAAAAGATTTGCGGGATGAAATGGGCGTTTTTATTCATATTAATGATGAAGCATCACTGGTTCTATCATTGGGGCGGCGGTCACAGAATCATGATAAAGTCACAAATGATAAAGCGTTTCTGGATGATATTTTTGATTGCACGCGTGCCATGTGTCGCCAGCACTGGCCATTAATCAAGGTTGGTGAGGGCGCTATCATAGGATCATTCAATACGCGGGTGCGAGCATTGGTAGACAGATTCGGAAGCGAAACGCTTAGCGAAAGAGAACATGAAATTGTTCAGCTTATCCTGCAAGGTCATTCCGGTAAATCCATGGCGCGAATGCTGGGGGTTAGTCCGGAAACGGTCAAAGTATTCCGCAAACGCATTCATCATAAACTCAATATTCATTCACAGGGTGAGCTATTTTCCCGTTTGTTAGCCTCGCTTACCATGATAACCTCTGACCATGTTGGTGATCCTCTTGTGCTCTTACGGCAGAATCCGAAAAAACAATGATATCTAAAGCTAATAGTAACATCCGTATTAACACTGACCGTTTGTGGGACAGTTTAATGGAAATGGCAAAAATCGGCCCCGGAATTGCTGGTGGAAATAACCGGCAAACGCTCACCGATGCGGATAGCGATGCCCGTCACCTGTTTCAGAAATGGTGTCTGGATATAGGCTGTACCATGGGGGTGGATCGCATGGGGAATATGTTTGCCCATTATGCAGGGACAGACCCTGACGCCTTGCCGGTTTATGTTGGCTCACATCTGGATACACAACCCACTGGCGGCAAATATGATGGTGTTCTGGGGGTTCTGGCTGGACTGGAATTAATCCGCAGCATGCATGATGCGAATATCCGCACAAAGCACCCGATTGTGATCACAAACTGGAGCAACGAAGAAGGCTCGCGTTTTGCCCCGCCCATGCTGGCATCTGGTGTTTTTGCTGGGGTTTATACTCTGGATTGGGCTTATGCCAAGCAAGACGCGGATGGCAAGCGTTTTGATGCGGAACTTAACCGCATTGGCTGGTGCGGAAACGAAGATGTTGGCGACCGCCAGATGCATGCTTTTTTTGAATTGCATATTGAGCAGGGGCCCATTCTGGAATCCGAAAACAAGGATATCGGGGTGGTAACGCATGGACAGGGGCTATCATGGACGCAAGTGACCATCACCGGTAAAGCCGCACATACCGGATCAACGCCGATGCCAATGCGGAAAAATGCCGGTCTGGCCATGGCGCGTGTTATTGAGGCTGTTGATGCGATTGCATGGTCACATAAACCGGATGCCGTTGGTGCGGTCGGGCATATGGAAATATTCCCGAATTCACCCAATGTGGTGCCAGATAAAGCGGTATTTACAGTTGATTTTCGCTCGCCTGATCTTGCGGTTATCACTGATATGGAAAACCGGCTAGTCAATGATGGGAAACGTATAGCGCAATCAATGGGGGTTGAGATCGCATTTGAAAAGCTGGGCGGGTTCGATCCGGTGACATTTGATACGGATTGTGTGGCCGCTATTCGCCACGCCGCAGACACGCTGGGCTATTCGCATCGTGATTTGATATCCGGTGCCGGTCATGATGCGTGCTGGATTAATCGCGTTGCCCCAACAGCAATGGTTATGTGTCCCTGTGTTGATGGTCTTAGCCATAACGAAGCAGAAGACATTACCAAAGACTGGGCTGATGCCGGGGCTAATGTATTGATGCATGCCGTGTTGCAAGTGGCTGTGATTGCAGAATAAACAGATTTGCTGTTACCAGTCGTCATATATGGAATATATCCATCTGATTAAAAATAAGCCTTGACGGCGATTCGCAGATTTGATTCAATGGCATCTGTTCATTACAAACAGGATATCCTTTCATGTATTGGCTTCGTAAATCAGGGCAAATGACGCTAAACATTATCATGGTAACGTTGCTCTGGTTTTTTGCTTTGCAATTGACCAGCACGGATCGTGGTTTGGCATCTATCGGGCCAATTAACGAAAAAATTACTATTGCACAGGCTGAACTAGACCGGTTAATAATCGAAGAAGCCTATCTTCGCCAGAAAAATGCTCTGTTATCTTCTGATGCGGTTGATCCGGATATTCTGGGTGAGCTTGCACGGCAGAAAAATGGATTATATGGTGATAATGAAATGGTTATATTTGTAAAATAGCATGTTAACTAAAATTAGTTAATATTCAATTTATACAATAAAAACAATGATAAAAAATGTCTTGTAATTTTTAATATTTCTGAAAAAATAGCTGTATATTTCCTTTAAGGAGGATGCATATGGCTAAGAGCCCACAAACCCGTTCTGCCACATCTGCTACATCTGGTAATAAAGCGCCAGCACCGAAAACAAAAGCGACTAGCAAAAGCGTTAGACGTGTACCGGGACGGCCGCCTAAAAATATTCCCATTGAAACGCCTGATACGGATTCTTTGCTAGGTCTTTATGAAGACATGCTGATGATCCGGCGATTTGAAGAAAAGGCCGGACAATTATATGGCATGGGCATGATTGGCGGATTCTGCCATCTGTATATCGGGCAGGAAGCCATCGTTGTCGGGATGCAATCCGTATCCAGAGAAGGCGATAGCGTCATTACATCCTATCGTGATCATGGTCACATGCTGGCTTGCGGGATGACAGCCAACGGCGTGATGGCCGAATTAACCGGCCGTAAAGACGGCTATTCCAAAGGCAAGGGCGGATCGATGCATATGTTCAGCCGTGAAAAACATTTTTACGGTGGCCATGGCATTGTGGCGGCACAGGTGCCTATTGGTGCCGGTTTAGCGTTTTCACATAAATACAGGGAAACCGGCGGTGTATCATTGACCTATCTGGGTGATGGGGCGATTAATCAGGGGCAGGTTTACGAAACCTTTAATATGGCCGCGTTATGGAAACTGCCTGTTATTTTTGTAATTGAAAATAATCAATACGGCATGGGAACGTCTGTTACGCGCGCGGCGGCGGGGCGTGCGCTTGCTGATCGGGGAAAAGCTTATGGTATTCCGGGTATGCAGGTGGATGGCATGAATGTGCTGGCCGTGCGTGAGGCTGGCGCCGAAGCCATGGCCTATTGCCGCGAAGGTAAAGGCCCATATATTCTGGAAATGCAGACTTATCGCTATCGTGGCCATTCCATGTCTGATCCGGCAAAATACCGCACCAGAGAAGAAGTTGATGCCATGCGTAAACAACGTGACCCGATTGATGCCCTGCGTGAGGTGCTTATCGCTGAGGGTATTGAAAATGACCAGATAAAAGCCATTGATGCAAAAATTAAAGCTGAAGTGACCCAAGCGTCTGATTTTGCGCTTGCAAGCCCCGAACCTGATCCAGCAGAGCTATGGACAGATGTTATTCGTGAAGGAGGCGTGATATGAGCATTTCTATCACCATGCCCGCGCTATCACCCACTATGACCGAAGGAAAGCTGGCTAAATGGTTTGTTAAAGTCGGCGATACGGTGCGTTCCGGTGACGTGATTGCCGAAATTGAAACCGATAAGGCCATGATGGAAGTCGAAGCAATGGATGATGGCGTGGTTACCGCGCTTCATGCCGCCGAAGGCGAAGAAGGCATTGCCGTTGGGACTGCTATTGCCGATATGGAAGGTGAAGATGATGCTAGCCTTGCTGTATCTGCACCAGATCAGGCACCGGTGGCACCAACTTTAACTCAGGCTCCGGCACCAACTTTAACTCAGGCTCATGCACCAACTCCGGTATCTGCACCGGTTATTGCCGCCAGTGAACATCTGTCAGGACATATGGTTTCGACTACTGTCAGAGAAGCCTTGCGTGATGCTATGGCTGAAGAAATGCGCCGCGATGAGAATGTATTTCTGATGGGCGAAGAAGTCGGCGAATATCAGGGCGCGTATAAAGTATCGCAAGGTTTACTGGAAGAATTCGGCGCTAAACGGGTGATTGATACGCCAATTACCGAAATGGGCTTTGCCGGTCTGGGTGTTGGCGCGGCGTTCGGTGAATTGCGACCAGTGATTGAGTTTATGACATTTAACTTTGCGATGCAGGCCATAGACCAGATCATTAATTCGGCGGCAAAGACGCTATATATGTCTGGTGGCCAGATGGGATGCCCGATTGTTTTTCGGGGGCCTAATGGCGCGGCGGCACGGGTCGCGGCACAGCATTCACAATGTTTTGCCAGCTGGTACGCGCATTGCCCGGGGTTGAAAGTGGTTGCGCCATGGTCAGCGGCTGATGCGAAAGGCTTGCTCAAAGCCGCGATCCGCGATCCTAATCCGGTGATATTCCTTGAAAACGAAGTATTATATGGCCAGAGCTTTGATATTCCGGATACTGACGATCTGTTGATCCCGATTGGTAAGGCCAATATTGTTCGCGAAGGCACGGATGTTACGATCACCGCGTTTTCGATCATGGTTGGAAAAGCACTGGAAGCAGCAGATAAACTGGCCGAGCAGGGCATTAGCGCAGAAGTAATTGATTTACGTTCCTTACGGCCGCTTGATATTGATACTATTTTGAAATCCGTACAGAAAACAAACCGCTTTGTCAGTTGCGAAGAAGGCTTTCCTTTTGCCGGTATTGGTGCAGAATTGTCCGCGCAGGTAACTGAAAAGGCATTTGACTGGCTGGATGCACCGCCAAAACGTGTATCCGGAATAGATGTTCCGATGCCATATGCCGCCAATCTAGAAGCACTGGCCTTGCCGCAAGTTGATACCATTATCGATGCGGTGCTTGAGGTTAGCTACCAGAAAGAAAGGGGATAAGTTATGGCTATTATCAATATGCCGGCCTTGTCGCCAACAATGACCGAAGGAAAGCTGGCTAAATGGCTGGTGCGTACGGGTGATACCGTTGCTTCTGGTGATGTTATTGCAGAAATTGAAACCGATAAAGCCTTGATGGAAGTCGAAGCACTGGATGATGGGGTGATGGCCAGTATTCTGGTTGCCGAAGGAAGCGATGCTGTCCCCGTGGGGACGCCAATTGCTGAAATTCTGGGTGAGGGCGAGGAATCCATGCTTGCCAAAGAAACATCACCACCAGAATCAGAGCCTGTTGAACCAGCCCCAGCGGTTGAAACACCTGCCGCCAAACAGCCAAAATCAGCGCCAGTTAAAGAAGAAAAAGCCAAGCCCATTGCGGCTGATCATAACGTAAAGCGCATTTTTGCAAGCCCATTGGCTAAACGCATCGCAGGCCAGAAAAACATTGATCTGGCGGCGGTATCTGGATCAGGCCCACATGGCCGCATTATCAAGGCAGATATAGCATCTCTGCCAGATGGGTTTGGGGCTGATGGTATCAGGGCTGATATGGCGGCATCATCCGGGGCAATGGTGAACCAGAATATGAATGCCTATCAACCGCAATCTGATTTATTGCCTGTCACATCAACCCGCAAGGTGATAGCCACACGGCTTCAGCAATCCATGCAGGATGCTCCGCATTTCTATCTGAATATGGATATTGAACTGGATCAATTGATTGCCATGCGCAAATCCATGAATGCCGCCCTGCCGGATGATCAGAAAATCAGCATCAATGATATGATCATCAAATGCGCGGCGGCGACGCTGATCAAGGTGCCGGGGGTAAATTCCTCATGGGAAGGTGAACATATCCGGCAATGGCATCATGCGGATATCGCGGTTGCCGTAGCGTTAGAGGCTGGATTGGTAACGCCGATTGTCTGGGGCGCGGATATTATGTCGCTGTCGTCTGTATCGGCAAAAATGAAAGAGCTGGTTAGCAAAGCCCAGTCAGGCAAGCTGAAACTGGATGAATTTTCTGGCGGCAGTTTCACCATTTCCAATCTGGGCATGTATGGCATTTCGTCATTCACGGCGGTTATCAACCCCCCACATGGCGCTATTCTGGCTATTGGTGCCGGACGTGAAATGCCTGTCGTCAAGGATGGCGCGGTTACGGTTGCAACGGTGATGACCGCAACTTTATCCGGTGATCATAGGGTGATTGACGGTGCAGTAGGCGCCGAATGGATGGCGGCATTCAAAACCTATGTCGAAAATCCGGTTCTGGCGCTCATCTAGGAGAATATCATGGCTAACAAAAGCGATCCAAAAACCTATGATGTTGTTGTCATTGGCGGTGGCCCCGGGGGATATGTAGCGGCCATCAGAGCTAGCCAGCTTGGGCTGAAAACCGCGATTGTGGAACGCGAAAATCTGGGCGGGGTTTGCCTCAACTGGGGCTGTATTCCGACCAAAGCATTGCTTCGCGCGGCTGAGATTTATCATCTGGCAGAAACCGCTGACCGTTATGGCATCACCATGGAAAAGCTGAGCTTTGATTTGAATGCTGTGGTCAAACGGTCGCGGGACGTGGCGGCAACATTGTCTGGCGGCATTAGCCATTTGATGAAAAAGAACAAGATTGACGTATTTATGGCCAGCGCGTCACTGGAATCAAAAACCGGATCACATTGGCGCGTGGCATTAACACTTGCCGATAAATCAACGGATATTCTTAATGCAGGCAAGGTTATTCTGGCCACTGGCGCACGGGCAAGGGAATTGCCGTCAATAAAGCCGGATGGCAATAACATTGTTACCTATCGGGATGCTATGACGCCAAAAACAATGCCAAAATCGCTGATCATAATCGGGTCAGGCGCAATAGGCATTGAGTTTGCTTCATTCTATGCTGATATGGGCGTATCTGTTACGGTGATTGAAGCAGCAGACCGGATCATGCCAGTCGAAGACGCTGAGATTTCAGCCATGGCAGAAAAGCTGTTTGTTGCTCGCGGGATAACTA
>JABIWM010000140.1 GCA_018701255.1 Alphaproteobacteria bacterium
ATTTTCAACCCGCCAGCTTTTGATACCGTAAGCACTGGCCACCGCCGCGTGATCCGTGCGGCTGAAATCAACATTATGATAGCGCGCCCCAAAGCCGGATTTCTGGCCAGCTTTGATCCAGCCATAGACTGCGTTTGAAAACACAATTGACGTAATCGGCATGTTGTAGCGCGTCATCGTTTCAAACTCACCAACACAGAATCCGAATGATCCATCCCCCATCAAGGCCACGGTTTTAACCGACGGATTGCCGATATGTGCGCCCATTGCCGCCGCCATACCAAAACCAAGCGCTCCATGCGCCCGATTACTGATAAAGACGCGGCCATCCCGCCGCCAGCGATAATGTGCCGAAACATAAGGACAAGGCGTTCCCGGATCAGCAACCACAATAGCATCATCGTCACATTGCGCCGCCAGATGGTGAATGACCGCTTCGGGCGTGATTGGCATCTGGGTTGATGTAGCCAGCGGTTCAAATTCGGCCTGTTTAGCCGCCCATGCCGCCGCCGCCCGTGCTTTACCGTCAAAATCAGGCAGATTATCATGGCCTTCTATGGCCAGAATTAATCCCCCAAGCGCCAGTTTTGCATCAGCAATAATAGCGGCATCGGTTTGATAATTTGCCCCCGGTACCATGGGATCACTATCGATATGTAAAATTGTTTTATCATGTGTCGGACTGCGCCAGCGTTCGGTTGTTACTGATCCCGCCCGACAACCAACAAACAATACCAGATCAGCCGCATCGACCAGCGCGCGCGTTGATGCCACGCCGCCATTCGAGCCAACAACACCAACCGCGCAAGGATGCGTTTCTGCAATAACCCCCTGCCCTGATACGGTGGTGGCTATCGGCATATTCAGCATTTCTGCCAGACGCGCGACTTCTGGCATGGCACCGGAAATCAATGGGCCGCCGCCACAAATCATGACAGGCCGGCTAGCCGCCAGCAATAATCTGGCCATGATTTCCAGTTCAGTTTGTGGTGCCGATTGGCGCTGTGCCGGAAACATAGTATGCCGTTCATCTGCCCAGATCAGATCAGCATCAATCGGCGCTTTCTGTGTATCAAAAGGCAACGCCAGATGCGTTGAGCCCGGACGGCCAGTTGTCATGGCACGAAAAGCTGTACGCATTTGCGCTGGCAATTGATTGACCTGATCAAGCGAGCCGTTCCATTTTGTCACCGGCGCGAATAAGGCCGGTTGATCCAGTTCGGTTAACGGATATTTCCCGCGTGATGTTGTGGCCACATCTGAGGTGATCGCCATAATAGGAATTGAGCTTTCACCGGCTTCAACCAGAGCTGGCAAAATATAGGTCGCGCCGCCACCGGATGGGCCTTCGCATATCCCCGGTTTGCGAGTGACTCTGGCATAGCCGTCAGCCATATATCCGGCATGACGTTCATCACGGGTCAGAATATGGGTCATCCCATGATTAAGCCGTGCCATCGCATCATAGAATGGCAATGTCGTGTCACCACAAAGCCCAAAAATATGCTTGACCTCATAGGCTTCAAGCATTTTTACCATGGCTTCTGCGCCATTCATTTGATTCTTCATTATCAACTCCTTATCATTTAACATCTTTCCTTAATATGCTTCTTTGTACAAGCCATTTTCATTACTGACATGTGGCTTGCCGGATGAACAGAATTGTCGCATCATAACGATATGAAAACATCTAAACCTTTCCATGATCCTTCCATAGCTACCGGCGGTAAAGCGGTTTACGGCGCATCTGTTGGCATTCTGATGCTGGAAGCCCGGTTTCCGCGTATTCCGGGCGATATGGGTAACGCCCTCAGCTGGCCGTTTCCTGTTCACTATAAAGTCGTGCGCGGGGCATCACCTGATCTGGTCGTGCGGCGGCGCGCTGAGGATATGCTTACGCCTTTTATTCATGCCGCGCAGGAACTGGTTGCTGACGGGGTTGACGGTATCACAACAAATTGCGGCTTTCTTTCGCTGTTTCAAGCAGAACTGGCGGCGGCCGTTCCTGTTCCGGTCATGACATCATCATTGATGCAATGGGATATGGTATCGCGGTTGATGCCACATGGAAAACGGCCGGGGATTCTAACCGTCAATGCGTCCAGCCTCAGCCCGGATCATCTGATCGCGGCAGGAGTACCGGTGGATGCGCCGGTAGTGACAACCGAAGGCCGGCGTGAGTTTACCCGCGCCATTCTGGACAACGAAGCAGAAATGAACATTGATCTGGCACGGGCAGATAATATTGATGCGGCAATGGAACTGGCCACGGACACAACTATTGGCGGCATTATTCTGGAATGTACAAATATGATCCCCTATGCGGCCGATATTCGCATGGCGACTGGCTTGCCTGTTTATTCCATTCATAATCTGGTCATGTGGTTTCAGGCTAGCTTGCGGCCGCCGCGTTTTCCATCACATCAGGATATTTAATTGCTCATGTTTCGTTTGCTTGAATGGCTTGGCCGGAACGCCATGCTGGTTCTACCAGCTGGTATTGTGGCGGCATTGATCATACCTGAAACCGATGCACCGATTACGCTGATCGTGCCGCCGCTGATTGCTGTTATTTATACGGTTACATTTATCCGCATGGATTTACCGGCATTATTACGCGACATGTTGACCCCGATGGAAATCTTGTGGCAAATGCTGATCGCCGGATTCATTCTGATCATTATGCCGCTATTATTAATTGGCGGCTGTATGCTGGCTGGTGTTGACGCGGCGTTATTACCATCTGCCACTTGGTATGCCGTCGCCCCGCCCATAGCATCCACCGCATGGATTTGCGGCATTATGGGGTTGAGCCTTCCTATGGCTATGCGGGTGATCGTGATGACCAGCCTGCTTGCGCCTTTTACCGGGCCATTCATGATAGGGTTGATATTGCCAAACGCGGCCAGCATATCTTCGCTGGTCATGTTTTTTAATCTGGCGGCAATGATTTTTGCCGGTGTGATCATTGCATGGATCAGCCAGTTGATTTTGGGACGGGAACAGATTGCCAAACATAACCACCGGTTTGACGGACTGGCCGCGTTGACCATGCTGATTTTTCTTATTCCGGTATTTAATGGCATCCCACGGCAAATTATTGATCTGCCTAGTCTGGCGTGTAAGCTATTACTGCTTGCTGTGGTGCTTAATTTTTCTACTCAATTTATTCTGATGCTGGTCGCCCGACTATCACCATATCGCCAAGGCCGTGATCTGGCATCCGTGCTTGCTGTGCTAAGCGGCAATCGAAATGTCGGATTGTATTATGGGGCATTACCTGTTGATCCGATATTTGGCATGTTCACCGCTTTATATCAGGTGCCGCTGTATCTGACGCCGCTTTTGATGAGCCGTGTTCGCCGGCTGATTGGGCTTGATCGATAGCCGTTAAAATCGCCTTACTGAATGAGCATGCCGGGCAAATCACCTTGCGCGGCGCGTGTTGCCACATGCTCAATAAAACTTGTCACCAATCGTGGTGGATTTGTCATGAACTTATGCGCAAGCCCTAGCTTCATCGGTTGATGATCGCCTTTTAGCGGCAAAAACACCAGCGGCTTGCCATCCGGCGCGGCCGCCGTATGAGTGCGAATATTGATCAAGCCATAGCCATACCCATTGGCAATCAAGCTTCGCATCACGGGCAGTTCTTTTGTTCTGTCTGTAATATTCGGGCTTAACCCCTGCCGGTGAAACATGGATAGAAAATAATCACCGCTTAATGGTAAATCCAGCAATACCATTGGCAAATCCACCAGATCAGCAAGCGATAATGCTGTTTGTCCGGCTAGCGGATGATCCGCGCCCAATAGCACATAAGGCGGTAAGGTGGCGACGCTGGTAAAAATGGTATCTGCACCAACCCCTAAATGATAGGTTACGGCAACATCAATTTCAGCTCGGTCTAGCATGGCCAGTAAATCGGCCTGATGTGCTTCGTAAAGGATAATCTGGGTTTCCGGATAGGCGTCTTCAAAACACCGGCGAATATTTGCGCTAAGGATGGGGGCAATCGTGATCAAGCATCCGATTTTCAAAACCCCGCGAACATGATCCTGCATATCTTTGGCAATTGTGCCTAGATTCTGCACCCAGTTAAGAATTCCCTTGGCTTCTTCGACCAGACGTTTACCGCTAGTGGTCAGCATCAAACCGCGCGCATGTCGGCGAACAAACATCTGTATTTTCAAATCGTTTTCTAGCTGTGATATCGCGGTCGAAATTGATGGTGAGGATACATTCAGATGGTCTGAAGCGGCGGTGATGCTCCCCAGCTCACCTACCGCCACCAGATATTCCAGCTGACGAAAGGTAATGCGATGATTCGTATTCCGCATAGATCGTGAAATACTTTCGCTCAATATGTAATCCATGTGGTTTTTAACGCTGTATATTTATCCAGCGCATGAAGCGATAAATCACGTCCATATCCGGATTGCTTAAACCCGCCAAATGGCGTCATCGGGCTAAGCGCATCAACAGTATTAACGGAAACAGTGCCAGCATGAAGCCGCCGTGATACCCGGTGGGCGCGTGACAGACTGCCTGTCCAGACAGATGCCGCCAGACCATAAATGCTATCATTAGCCATGGCTACGGCCTCATCTTCGCTATCAAACGGAATAACCGATAATACAGGGCCGAAGATTTCTTCTTTTGCTAGCTGGCTTGCGGGCGGCACGTCATTAAAAATAGTTGGCTCAACAAAATAGCCTTTGCCATCTACCTGTATGGCATTGCCGCCAGTCACGCAATCGGCATAACCTCTGCCTTCTTCTATCATGCTCATAATGCGGTTATGTTGTTCTTTGCTGACAATAGCGCCCATCTTGGATGAAGGATTTAGCGGATCACCCGGTTGATGCGCCGCCGCATGGCTGATCATGCGATCCAGAAACTCTTGATGAATAGAGCGTTCAACCAGCAAGCGGGAATTGGCCGAACACACCTCACCCTGATTGAAAAAGATACCAAATGCTGCCATGGATGCGGCGGCATCCAGATCATCGGCATCAGCAAAAACCAGATTAGGGCTCTTACCGCCAGTTTCCAGCCAGACCTGTTTCATGTTGGA
>JABIWM010000141.1 GCA_018701255.1 Alphaproteobacteria bacterium
TTTTCAAACGCAGTCTATGGCTGGATCAAAGCTGGCCAGAAATCCGGCTTTGGGGCGCGCTATCATAATGTTGATTTCAGCCGCACGGATCACGCGGCGGTGGCCAGTGCTTACGGTATCAAAAGCTGGCGGGTTGAAAATCCTGCTGATTTGCCGGCGGTGTTGCGTGAAGCGCTTGCCCATGATGGCCCGACACTGATTGATGTGATTAGCCAGCCACTACACGAAGCGGCGGCACCGGTATCAGAATGGGTGGCTTAGGCCATGTCACGGCTGGATGACGAACGGATTATCGGCCTGCGCGTCTGGCATCTGCAATTGCCCGTTGTATCGGCGCGTGATCACGGCATTGGCCGGGTAGATCAGGTGATTGATATCGGCTTGCTGGAATGTGAAACATCTGGCGGCATTCGGGGCTATGGCGAAGCCTCGCCATGGGTGGTGTTTACCGGCTCAGTCGAAGCCAGTCTGGCGGCCATGACGCGATATTTGCCGCCATTAGTGCTTGGCCGGTCACTCAGCGACCGGCAGGCGATCTGTAAGGATGCAGAACACGCGGTAGCCCATGCAACAGAAGCAAAAGCGGCGCTGGAAACCGCGTTGCTTGATGCGTCTGGAAAAGCATTAGGGGTCAGCGTGGCAGAAATGCTGGGCGGGGCGGTGCGCCGCCGTATTCCACTGTCCTGTTCGCTAGCCAATCCGGATTTTGATGCTGATATGGCATTGGTGGAACGCTTGCAAGCAGATCAGGTCAATATCGTCAAGCTCAAGACCGGTTTTGCGGATCACCGGTTTGATTTGATGCGGCTGGAATCCTTACGCAAACATTTTCCTGATCTGCAAATCAGGGTTGATTACAATCAGGGGCTACCGCCATATGGCGCAGAAGCCAAATTGCGTGATGTTGCCGGTTTTTTACCAGATTTTATAGAACAGCCTGTTCCGGCGCGGCATTTTGATGCGATGCGGCGGTTGCGGGAATCCATATCTGTACCTTTGCTGGCGGATGAATCGGTATTTAGTCTGGCTGATATGCACCGCGCGGTGGCCGAAGATATTTGCGATGGCGTATCCATTAAAATCATGAAATCAGGCGGGCTGAGTAAAGCCCAGCATATTGCCGCGTTAGCCGAAGCCAAGGGTTTGGCGGCATATGGCGGTGATATGTTTGAGGCCGGTGTCGCGCATCTGGCCGGAACGCATATGATTGCGGCCACCCCGAATATCACCCTTGGATGTGAGTTTTATCAGGCCAAATATTATCTGAAAGAAGATATTCTGGCATCACCTTATCCGATTGTTGATGGATATGCCATGTTGCCTGAAGGCGCCGGATTGGGGATTGATCCTGATCTGGATAAAGTTAACCATTACGCAAAACAAAGCTGGAATCAATTTTGGCAGACGGAGCATAAATCATGACTAAAGCCAATATGAAGGCTAAAGGTAAAGCACATTCCGGCGCTTATTCTGTGATTGTTGTTGGTGCCGGTATGGTGGGTATTGCCGCCGCCATGCGTATGCAGGAACGTGGTCATCAGGTCACATTAGTTGATCGGGCAGGGCCCGCAGGCGGAACCAGTTTTGGTAATGCCGGTATTCTGGCCTCATCATCCGTGATACCGGTAACTACCCCCGGCATTATTCGTAAAGCCCCGAAAATGCTGTTTAATCCGCTTCAGCCGCTATTTTTGCGCTGGCGATATCTGCCTAAATTATTGCCATGGCTTATTCCCTATTTGCGCCATGCCAATATGAAAGACACCCAGCGCATTGCTGAGGCGCTTAATCCGATTATTGGCCAATCGTTGCAAGATCATCAGGCTTTGGCGGCAGGTACTATTGCCGAACGCTGGATAAAGCCATGCGACTATACCTATATTTTCAAAGATAGAACCGCGTTTGATGCTGATAAGCCGATGTGGGATATCCGGAAAGCGATGGGGCATGACTGGATTGAATACGAAGACGATGCTTTTGCCGCGTATGATCCGTTTATGGCAGACAGTCACCGTTTTGGCGTTGCTATGCAAAATCATGGCATGATCGCAAGTCCCGGTGATTATATCGCTGATCTGGCCAAAGTGTTCACCGACAGAGGCGGCCGGATGATCACAGCAGAAGTCGAGGCTATAAGCCATGAAAATGGTCATGTCACCGGCATCAGGGCAGGTGGTGAGGGTTTATCCGCTGACCGGGTTATTCTGGCGATGGGGGCATGGTCGGGAACATTGGCCAAACAGCTAGGCATATCTATCCCGTTAGAAGCTGAGCGCGGTTACCATGTAGAATTATGGCATCCAAGTGCCATGCCGAAAACACCGCTTATGGTGGCGGCTGGAAAATTTGTCATTACGCCGATGAAAGACCGGATCAGACTGGCCGGTATTGTTGAGTTTGGCGGACTTAAAGCCGCCGCATCAGAAGCCCCGTTCAAGCTATTGATGCACAATGTGCGGCAATATATGCCTGATCTGAAATGGAAGGAAGAAACGCGCTGGATGGGGCATAGACCAGCCCCCACGGATTCCATTCCGGTTATTGGTGAAGTGCCGGGAATAAAAGGCGTGTTTATGGGGTTCGGGCATCATCATGTCGGGTTGACCGGTGGCCCAAAAACCGGCCAGTTACTAGCTATGCTGGCATCTGATATCCAGCCGAATATGGATTTATCGGCCTATGATATACGCCGGTTTTCCGGGTAAGCATAACGCCATATGGTAAACTTTGGAATAATTACGTTCCATAGCTGGGTTTTTGAGTTCGTTTTTGGGAATTGGGAAACTACTTGCCGGATCAGAAGAAATGCTGTTGAATATTTGTATGCAAATAAAAACATTATGATGAAGGAGAGGATAATGACGATAACTAAAAACATGACATCTATGGTGCTTGCCGCTGGTTTATGTGTTGGCATGTCTGCCGCCGCCAAGGCCGAGGTATGGGACATGCCGCTTGCATATAGCGGATCGAATTTCCATTCGGTCACTGCGGCTGAGTTTGGCCAATGCGTGACGACTGGAACAGGCGGGGCGATTGAAATTGTCACTCATCCATCAGGTTCATTGATCAAAGGCGCGGATATCAAGCGCGCCGTTCAGACCGGTCAGGTGCCGATTGGGGAAAGACTGCTTTCCGGTCACCAGAATGAAAATGCTATTTTCGGATATGATTCGGTGCCGTTTCTGGCAACATCATTTGATGATGCCGATAACTTATGGAAAGCGGCCAAGCCGAGCATTGAAAAAACACTGGCAGATCAGAATCTGACCTTGCTTTATGCTGTGCCATGGCCGCCGCAAGGATTGTATTTCAAAAAGGAAATCAATTCTGTTACCGATATGAAAGGCATCAAATTCCGTTCATATAACAACACAACAACCCGTCTGGCTGAGCTGACAGGCATGTTACCGGTGGTGATTGAAGCGGCAGAAATCTCACAGGCATTTGCCACTGGCGTGGTGGAATCCATGGTATCTTCCGGTGCCACCGGGTATGACCGCAAAATCTGGGAATCCCTGACCCATTTCTACGAAGTGGATGCATGGCTTCCGCGTAACTACATCATGGTTAACTCATCTGTCTGGAACGGCACAAGCACGGCTAACCAGAACGTTATCCGTGGATGCGCTGAACTGGCAGAATACGCCGGAACATGGCGTTCAAAAGAATATACCGGCTTTACTCTTGCCGGACTACGGGCTGGCGGTATGACGGTTGAGCCTGCTGGTGATGCGTTGCAAAGCGAGCTGAAAGATATCGGTGCGACCATGACATCAGACTGGCTAGAAGCCGCTGGTGCCGAGGGTAAGGCTATCGTCGACAGCTTCAAGGCGATGCAATAAACCATTTAACCGGTTTTAACTATGTTGCAATGACAGGGAACTCTCCCTGTCATTTGTTTAAAGTGATATCAGACTAATCGGTAATGATTATCTGGTTTAGGGGAGAAGGCATTGAAGGCGCTTCGAAAAGGCCTTGACGGTCTGTATTTGCTATCAGGTATTCTGGCCGCGTGTTTTCTGGTTGCAATCCTGACATTGATTGTTGTTCAGATGGTGGCGCGGTGGACGGGTGAGATTTTCCCCGGCGCGCCTGAATATGCTGGTTATTCCATGGCAGGTGCTAGTTTTCTTGCCTTTGCCAGTGCGCTTAATCATGGCTCACATATCCGTGTATCGATCCTGATCAACGCTGTGCCTGCACGGGTGAGCTGGTTTTTGAATGTATGGTGCTTTACCATTGGCACCATGGTTGGCTGGTATGTTGCGTATTATGCATGGCGGTTTACCTATTGGTCGTGGAAGTTTAACGACATCTCACAAGGTCAGGACGCAACCTTATTATGGATACCGCAATCCAGCATGGTGATTGGTTCGGTTATTCTTGCCATTGCTCTTACGGATAATCTGATTTCATTGCTATTTACCGGCCGTGATCGCATTCACGCCACATCAATAGAATAAAGGATAGACACATCATGGAAAATATATCTGTCATTATCCTGTTTCTTTTTGTCATGTTTACTTTGCTTGGCACTGGTGTCTGGGTGGGTTTGTCGCTGGTTGGTGTGGCCTGGGTCGGGATGGAATTATTCACCACACGGCCAGTTGGTGACGTAATGATGACAACGATTTGGTCGGCATCATCGTCATGGACATTAACCGCCTTGCCGTTATTTATCTGGATGGGTGAGATTCTATACCGGACGCGCCTATCCGAAGATATGTTCCGTGGTCTGGCGCCGTGGATGTCACGTTTTCCGGGTGGGCTTGTTCATACCAATATTGTTGGCTGTACGGTTTTTGCGGCGGTATCGGGTTCATCGGCGGCAACGCTGACAACCGTGGGGAAAATGTCTATTCCGGAATTGCGGCGGCGCAAATATCCTGAACATATGGTTATCGGAACACTGGCCGGGGCGGCAACGCTGGGCTTGATGATACCGCCGTCATTGACGCTGATTGTTTATGGCGTAACGATTAATGAATCGATTAAAAAACTGTTCTTTGCTGGCGTATTTCCGGGGTTGGTGCTGGCGGCTATGTTTATGGCCTATGTCGCGATTTATGCCACGGTTTCGAGAAACTGGAATCCTATCCTTGATGCGCGGATGAGCTTTATGGAAAAAATCCGTAACTCCCGGTTTCTGATACCGGTGATCTGTTTGATCCTGCTTGTTATTGGCTCTATGTTTTTCGGATTTGCCACCGCGACTGAGGCGGCGGCCTTTGGTGTGATTGGTGCGCTTACTCTGGCGGCAATACAGGGCACGCTGACATGGCAGAGCTTTTCTTCCAGTTTGATGGGGGCGACCAGAACGTCGGCCATGATTGCGCTTATTCTGGCTGGCGCCGCGTTTTTATCATTATCAATGGGCTTCACCGGTTTGCCGCGCGGGTTGGCTAATCTGATTGCGGACTGGAATCTCAGCCGCTTTGAATTGCTTATGGTTTTGCTGGTTTTCTACATTGTTCTGGGGATGTTCCTTGATGGCATTTCATCGGTTGTTCTGACTATGGCTGTGGTTGAACCCATGATCCGTGATGCTGGTATTGATATGATCTGGTTCGGGATTTTCATTGTTGTTGTGGTGGAAATGGCGCAAATCACTCCGCCAATCGGATTTAACCTGTTTGTATTGCAAGGTATGACAGGGCATGAAATGAGCTTTATTGCCCGTGCCGGATTGCCTATGTTCTTTATTATGGTGTTGATGGTATTTGTATTGATCGTGTTCCCTGAATTAGCAACATGGCTACCTGAAAA
>JABIWM010000019.1 GCA_018701255.1 Alphaproteobacteria bacterium
GAACCCGGCGGTTTCATCATGCCGCGAACAGCGGTTAGCCCGTCATCCTTGCCACGTTTTTCCAGAGTATCTTCGATTTCGGTTGAATGATCAAAATGATCTTCTATGGCGGTTTTGCCGCGTCCGGTTACAAATATAAATTCCGTGATGCCGGCTTCGGCGGCTTCTTCTACTGCGTATTGGATAAGCGGTTTATCCACAACAGGCAGCATTTCTTTAGGCATGGATTTTGTCGCAGGTAAGAACCGTGTTCCAAGCCCGCCAACAGGGAAAATAGCCTTTGTGATTCTGGCTGACATGTAAAATCCTGATCATTAGAAGTAATAATATTTCATACACTATTTATGATACGGGTTGCAATCATCACAACGCGGATCAGCCATTGCCATGCCAGCGGCGATACCATTCGACAAATTGCGGGATGCCAGTTTCAATGCTGGTTGATGGCACAAAACCGGTTAGCTGTTGAATGGCATTAATATCTGCGGCGGTGCGGCGAACATCACCATCCTGCATTGGCAGATATTCCTTAATCGCCTTGATGCCGATAGTGTTTTCTAAAACGGTAATGAAATCTTCTAGTTGGGTGGGATTGTTATTGCCAATATTGAGAATGCGCCACGGCGCCGAACTGGTCGCTTGATCCTGTGTGGTGCTATCCCAATCAGGGTTAGGTGCTGGTGGCAGCGGGATCAACTGGGAAATCCCCTCAATAATATCATCGATATAAGTGAAATCACGGCTCATATTGCCATCACCATATACTGGAATAGGTTTGCCCTTCATGATGCTGTCGGTGAATGACCAATATGCCATATCTGGCCGCCCCCAAGCGCCATAAACGGTAAAAAACCGCAATCCGGTGCAGGGCAGGCCATAAAGATGGGCATAGGAATGTGCCATGGCTTCGTTTGCTTTTTTGGTTGCCGCATAAAAGCTGACAGGATGATTAACAGGCTGTTGTTCGGAAAACGGATAATCCGTTGACGCGCCATATACCGATGATGATGAGGCATAGATCAGATGCTCAATATCATGCTGGCGGCTTGCCTCAAGAATATGAAAAAATCCGGTCATATTGCTGTCCATATAAGCGGCGGGGTTTTCGATGGAATATCGAACGCCGGCCTGTGCCGCCAAATGAATCACTTTTCGGGGTTTTATATCTGCAAATAGTGCCATAACCGCATCATGATCGGCCAGATCAAGATGTATAAACTGAAAGTTTGGGTGATCTAGCTGTGCTAGCCGGTCTTTTTTCAGCTTGGTGGAATAATAGCTGGTCAAACTATCCACACCAATAACACTATGCCCATCACGAAGCAGACGGTTTGCCAGATGAAAACCGATAAATCCGGCAACGCCAGTAACAAGAATAGGGGCAGATGTAATCATGCCCTGAATGTAGCAGAAAGGACACTTGCCGTATAGGTTAGGCAAGTCTTAAAATAGATTTTCATGATCAGAAACATATGATCTGCGACTTATCGTTATGTCACATTTACAGGATGAATATATCCGATGTGATGCGATTATAGCCGGATCAGCTGTGATGAATTAAGTTTCGCCAATTTTAATTATGTTGCACAGAATAAAAATGATATAATTCTTCATGGAACATCTGGTTTTACATGTTGATATCACATTTAATAGTTCCGATTTAGTGATTCCTATTGGGTGTTGATTATGCATATTCCCATTCCGTTTTTCATTACTCTTGGTCTTAGCTTTTTTATCTCTATTGTTATTGTTGGCATATCGCGATTTATCCATAGCCAGGATCATCATGTAACAAAAAAACGGGCAGCGCATAAAATCGCTACGCCACGGCTGGGTGGGCTGGCAATTATTATTGCTATTTTCGCAGGTTTATTCATGCTTGAAATACCGGTTAAATGGTATCTTCTAATCGCAATCATGCCTATTTTTATGGCTGGCATTATGGAAGATTTGAATTATCCGATACATCCATATATGCGGTTATGTCTTGGGGCTATTTCTGCTGGTATCTGTGTATATTTTACCGGGACATGGCTCCGGGAAATTAATGTTCCCTATTTTGATATGTTATTACAATATCCCGTTTTCGGGGTGGCTTTTAC
>JABIWM010000142.1 GCA_018701255.1 Alphaproteobacteria bacterium
CCAACGCGTTCACCAAGGAAAATAATGGATAGCGCGACCACCAGCAAAGGATAGCAGGCAAAAATAGCATGCGTTTGCGCCAAACCAAGAATAACAAATGATGACACCGCCACACATATTTGCAAAGCCAGCAATCCGCCACGCACAAATTGAACAATCGGGTGATGCGATCTGGCCGCGGCTCTGATCCCGCCAGATTTAATCACGCTCCAGATAATAACAAACAGCGCGAAAAACCACATGCGGATCATGACAACCGAAATAATATGATAGCGCTCACCCATATATTTGGACATGCCATCCATAGCCGCAAAGCCAAGAACAGCAATCATCATCAAGATAATACCACGTTTGGGATTAAGCGTTTTCTGTGGATGGGGTGCTGGTGATATCTGATCAGTATTGACTGTCATGGCCATCTTTCAAATCCGGAGATTCCTGGCCAGTTCCTTTATGCCCACATAATGGGCAATGCCATGACCGGTTTTCCGGTGTTTCATTGACGTTCATCGTTGGGTAAGTCCAGTAAAAACCACATGACCGGCAGGTAATATGCCAGATGGTTTCGCGGCTATATGTAAATCCTTCGCTCATGCGGTTATGGCCTTTCGTGCGACCAGCTGAATAGTGGCGGCCTCACCCTGATGCCGATTACCTTCGTTAAGTATCCGTCTGGCATCCTGAAGCAGGGTAATATGCAATGCCTGAAAGTCATCAGCCAGTTTTTGCCGTGTGTAGAGCATATCTTCGGATTTTGGCCCGCCGGATTGAAGCGGCAATTGATCCAGTGAATAGCCTTCTACGGCTAACAGCCCGCCGGGTTTTAGCGCGGCGATAAGATGTTCAACAAACCGCTTATGATCATCGGGGCGAAAATGCATGAATGATACAATTACCACATCAAACTCTGCGGGCGGTGCGCCCATGATATCACCGATAGTTGCATTAATTTCAACGCCGTTATCCGCGGCCAGTAATCTGGCTTTTTCAACAGCTTTTTCCGCGATATCAACGCTTGTGACTTCATATCCGATCTGTGCCAGATAAACGCCGTTTCTGCCTTCGCCATCAGCTGGAGCATAGGCTGTCTGGCCGGATAGGGCAGACGGTATCACCGCCGTCAGAAATGTATTCGGGTTTTTACCAAATATATATTCCGATGTATCAAACTTGGGATTCCAGAAATCAGCAGGTGTTGTTACAGGGTTGGTCATGACGGATATCTTTTGTTCTAATATGGCATAGGATGCGCTTTGTGGGCGCTATCAATGGCGGTTAAGACCTGTTGATCCAGTGTCATATCAGCGGCTTTTAATGACTGCTTCATCTGATCCAGTGATGTGGCGCCAAAAATGGTGCTAGTCATAAATGATCTTTGCATACACCACGCCAGTGACATAGCGGTCAGATCAAGTCCAAATCGATCAGCAATATCCTGATAGGCGGCAACAGCTGGCCAGACCCGCTGTGTTGTTCGGCCGCCCAGATCAGACGATATAGATGCGCGGGAACCAGCCGGCGGTTGACCGTCTGCGGAATATTTACCAGTTAATAATCCGGTGGCAAGTGGCGAGAATGACAACAGACCAACCTGCTCATGATGGGTCATTTCTGCCATATCAAGATCATATAGACGGCAGAGCAAGCTATATTCGTTCTGGATACTGGCCATGCGCGGCAGATTATGTTTTTCCGCCATAAGAAGCCAGCGCATCGTGCCCCAACAGCTTTCATTCGATAGCCCGATAGAGCGAATTTTCCCTTCACGGATCAGATCATTAAGATAGGTGAGGGTTTCAAGCATATGATCTTCGGTTTCTGTCGTGTTTTGGCTGGTGGGATCAAAACGCCAATTCTGACGAAACATGTATGATCCACGGTTCGGCCAGTGCAATTGATACAGATCAACATAATCCGTCTGCAATGACGTGAGGGAATTATCTAGAGCCTGCTTAATCGTTGCCGGAGATATTGGCGCGCCATCACGGACATATTTAAGCCCTTCACCGCTTACTTTTGTCGCAAGGACAATATCTTCACGGCGACCGGATGATTTGATCCATGAACCAATCACGCGTTCCGTATCGCCTTGGGTTTCTTTGGATAGGGGATTTACCGGATACATTTCAGCGGTATCAATGAAATTAATGCCATGATCCAGCGCCAGATCAATCTGGGCATGACCTTCGGCTTCTGTGTTCTGGGTTCCCCATGTCATACTGCCAAGGCATAGGGCTGACACCATAATATCGGTGCGTCCAAGTGTATTCATTCTCATAAATTAATTTCCTTGTAAATATAATTAAAACAACAGGTTTCCATGATATATTGATAAAATACATTAATAGAAAAAGTCATTATATAGCTCAACGTAACATCATGAAGATATGCTTAGAATCCAGCTAAGACAACTGCTTTGTTTTTTCAGCTATGATGATATCAGTTTAAAGCAAGCAATTGTTTTCGCAATGTCGGATAGCTGGTTTCCGCCCCTAGCCAGATATCAAGAAACACCTGACTGAACTCAGCGTCTGTAATGATAACCGGTTGAGCATTTTCCATATAAAAATGGATCGACCCGTCTGCCTGTCTTACTATTATGGCCTGATCATCTGTTTTCATGTCGGTTAAGGCTTTATCAAGATAATCCATCCAGGCGGCCAGCTTTTCGTCTGTTATATGCGGATAGCGGATAAACTCATCCCGCGAAGCATCAATAGTGGCATATTTCGGGACATCGCGCAGATAATCATAATGCAGGATAACCGCGTCGGGTTTGCCGTCATTATCGGTATCTTTGATATAATGGGATAATATATAAACATTAGCCCAGTAAATTTTTAACACACCCCGACCAACTAATGTGGCATCTGCGATATGAACGGCTAATTCAGGTGAGGGCACGGATACAGCATCAGCTCTGGCGATTTTTGTTGCGCCAAGACTAGCCACAACACAAATCATGGCTACCAATAATGCCGTAAGTCCGGATTTACCATGGTTTTTTAGATCAGATACCATATTGAATATGCTGTCCCTCTATTCAGCTAGTTATAATGCCGCTGGTTATTTTGAAATAATAATTTCATGCTTATCTAACTGCATTATATCTTTGAAATATCAATAGTGACTTGTCATAATAAGTATCATGATAAGCCGCGTAAGCGCATTTCAACCTCTTTCATATGAATAAAGCCAATGATGACTGACACACCACAACTTGATGAAAACGCCTTTGCGGTGATTGATAGCACTACATTGATGCGGAAAAAAATATCTGATCATCCACCGCGAATATTACTGCTTTACGGGTCTTTGCGTGATCGGTCATTTAGCCGCCTTATGACCGAAGAAGCGGCAAGAGTGCTGAAACGACTGGGGGCGGACACCCGAATATTTAATCCTACCGGACTGCCGCTACCGGATGAAGATCATGCTGATCACCCGAAAGTGCAGGAATTGCGCGATCTGGTTATATGGAGCGAGGGCATGGTATGGTGTTCCCCTGAACGTCATGGCGCTATGACAGCGGTGATAAAGGCGCAAATTGACTGGATACCGTTATCTTTAGGCGCGGTACGACCAACACAAGGCAAAACACTTGCCGTGATGCAGGTTAGCGGCGGCTCACAAAGTTTTAATGCTGTTAATCAGATGCGGATACTTGGCCGCTGGATGCGGTGCATTACTATCCCTAATCAATCATCAGTCCCCAAAGCATTTCAGCAATTTGATGAAAATAACCGCATGAAGCCATCACCATTCTATAACCGGATGGTTGATGTCATGGAAGAATTGGTTAAATTCACCTATATCACGCGTGATCAGGCAGATGATCTGGTTGACCGGTATAGCGAGCGTGTCGAAACCCGCGAGGAATTAATACATCGTGTGAATAAAAAAACATCTTAATCATTTTTGTGAGGTGAGAACATGGCTTATTTATCGCAAGATCAGAAAGATCAATTCTGGAAAGATGGCGTTATTGTATGTGAAAATGCCGTAACGGACACGCAATTAGCGCAATTACGGGCAGAGTTTGAAAACTGGGTAGAAGACAGCCGCCGCTATGATGATGATTATGGCGAAACACAGGATGGCCGCGCCAGATTTGATCTTCAACCCGGTCATAATGCCGAACAACCAGCGCTTCGCCGTGTGCAGTCACCAGAAGAAGTATCAGATGTGTTTGCCACGGTTATGCGTGAAGCGCGGACAGTTGATTATTGCGCTGAATTGATAGGGCCATCACTCCGTTTCCATCACGGCAAGGTTAATTCCAAACAGCCGGGGTCAAAAACAGAAGTCAAATGGCATCAGGATTTCCCTTTTCAGCCAATGACCAATGATGACATTATTACCTGTTTGCTATTTCTTGATGATGTGACGATGGAAAATGGCCCGCTTGAGGTTATTCCCGGTAGCCATAAAGGGCCTTTATATTCGCATTGGCATAATGGCGTTTTCACCGGTTCTGTTGATGAAACTATCATTGATAATTATCGGGATGATATTGTTTCTTGCACCGGTAAGGCAGGTTCAGTCTGTTTGATGCATGCCAGTTTATTGCATGGCTCGACCCCTAATCTGTCTGATCGCCCTAGAACGCTGTATATCACAACATATTATGCCGAAGACGCCATTGAGCTTAGCCCTAATCACTTGCCAAGCAAGCTAACCCATGAATTGGTCAGGGGTGAGGTATCCGGGCGGGTACGCTGTTCCAATTATGATATGGCATTGCCAGCTGTTCCGAAAGCCACCTCATTTTTTGCCCAGCAAGAAGGCGCGGATACATAATTTCTGTTCAATATCCTATCTTGATCGTATCTTGATCTTATCTGGCGCTTTTACCTAATGTATCCCGCATGCAGATATATGCGCTTAGTTCTTCGCTATCAGAAGTCGTCTGGTTCGTGTTTATCATATTGATCAGCGTATGCGCTGATCGTCGCCCCATTTGGCGATGGGGGACATGAACAGTTGTTAAATTCGGTTCGATAACAGTTGCTAATTCAATATCATCAAATCCAGTAATGGATATGTCTTCGGGAATGTTAAGCCCCATGTCTTTTGCTTTGTTTATGGCTCCGACTGCTAAAACATCGTTGCCGCACATGACAACCGTTGGTTTTACTGGACGTTTCATTAAGGCCTCAAATGCGGCGGCGCCACTTTCGATAGCGTAATTTGTTTGTTCTACGGCCAGATGGCTGTCATCTATGGCATACCGTTTCATGACGTTTCTGATGCCAAGCAATCTGGAATGTGAGCGATCATTGTTACTCGTTTCAGCGATAATCAATCCGATATCCCTATGCCCCAGATTAAGTACTTTTTCTGTTAATGCTTCCATGGCTGATTGATTATCAAACCCAATGGCTAGATGATCTTTATTCTGGTCGAATGCCCATGTAATCACAAACGGTAAACGGCGGTTTTCCAGAAACTGGTATATTCTTTTATCGCGTTGGTATCCTATCAATAATAATGCTTCGGCGCCGCGTGCAACAAGATTACGAATTTGTTTTTCTTCGATATCTGGCTGATATGATGAGCTGGCTACAAGCAGGGTGTATCCGTGCAAGCTTAATTCTTCTTGAAAGGCCTGAATACCTCTTGCAAAAATAGAATTTTCCATCGTTGGAATCACCGCCCCGACTGTATTAGAGCGTCTTTCAGCCATGATCTTGGCGCCAAAATTGGGTGCGTATGACAGATTATCAACAGCGATCATGACCCGCGCATGGGTTTTGGGATCAACCTGTTCTGGTGAGTTCAGGCATCTGGAAACCGTTGCCGTAGAAACATTAGCTTCACTTGCAACATCGGCCAGAGTTGCAACATTTTTCTTTGCTCTTTTTCTCATGTCATACCGTTCTTATTTCTTTTCAAGGTAATATTATGTCTTAAAATTTCAAAATTGGCTTGCTTTATAACATAAATAAATGTAAATTGATAATGTAAGCGTTTACATTGATGTTTTAGTATTGCTTAAATGTTGCTTCAACTGAAATTAATCGAGGATTTGTAAATGGTTTTGTCTGGCTTATTACTTGTTGTTTTTGTTAGCAACATTATTGCAGGAGCTTTTTGGTCGTATCCATTTTTGAGTGACGTTGTTGAAATGTTACTTCTTTTGGCTGCGGTGATAGCTTTTGCGATCAAGCTTATAAACATGGAAAACAAAAATATAAGTAATTAGCTGTATTAATAATTTCTGTTAGGGAGAGTCCACATTATGACAAAGTTTGATAATGAACTTAAATCGGCTGAACGCCGTAATTTTCTGAATTTGGTCGGTAAGGGCAGCTTTACTGCTGCTGTTGTTGCCGGTGCCGGGGGGTTGCTTTGGTCACAAGAAGCTGTCGCCCAAACCGCTGCAGAAGAAGCCGAGCGTGAAAAAGCAGCTGATCATGTGATGACAGTGGCAACAGCATATATTGTTGGCGCTTCCAGAAGTTATCCAATCCTTCAGCTTGATCTCAAGGAAAATATTCAAAACTCAACCAACGGCAAGGTGTATGTCAAACTTGCACCGGGTGGACAGCTAGGTGCCGGTGGCGCTCTCGCCCAGAAAGTGCAGTCTGGAACCATTCAGGCCGCTCAGCACTCACTTTCAAACTTTGCCCCATTTGCTTCGGCTGTTGATCTGATCAACTTGCCTTATTTCTGCGGGTCTAACCAGAGCTTCACTAATCTGGTGTCTTCTGATGCATGGAAAAGTGAAGTGCATCCAAAGGTCGAAGCAAACGGATTTAAAGCTTTGTTCTATGTTGTGATTGATCCACGCGTTGTCGCCATCCGTAAAGGTGGCCCCGGTCCTGTTCTGTCACCGGGTGATCTGAATGGTGTTAAATTCCGCGTTCCGGGTTCAAAAATGCTTCAGCAATATTATCGCCTTGTCGGTGCTAATCCAACGCCTGTTGCTTGGGGTGAAACGCCTTCGGCTATTAAGCAGGGTGTTGCGGATGCTCTTGATCCATCAGTTGGTGCATTATATGTCTTTGGCTTTAAGGATATCCTTAGCCATGTGACATTCACGCAAGCCGTACCGGATGCACAAGTATATTCCATGAATCTGGAATGGTTCAATTCACTGCCTCGTGATGTTCAAGAAGGCATTGAGTTTGCTGGTGAAGTCACAACTCAGCAAAATCTGGCAAAAGTGCCATCAGCAAGAAGCTTTGCTATGGCTGAGTTGCGTAAATCTGGCGTTGAGTTCCATTCGCTTTCCAGTGATCAGCTGGCAGAATGGCGTGCGGCAGGCGGTCATCAGCGGTCAGAATGGGATCAGTTCAAGAAAGACCTGGCTGGTTCAATGTCAGCATTTGATCGTCTGGATGAAGCGGCTAATACTATGGGTCGCTACTACGTCCACGACGCTTAAGTCTATTATGATCCGGCACCTTTATGTGAGGTGCCGGATTTTTATTATGTCCCTTAATGCTCATTTTATCCTTTTCTGAGCATGTCTATGTAAGTGTATCTGGTATTGTTGAAATATGAACTTCAAGGATTTAAAAACCCTACTAAAAACCCTAGATAAAAATGCCGAAAGATGGCTTTTGCTTGTCTTTTATCTGATGCTTGTCTGCACGATGGCGATTGAGGTTTTGCGGCGAGAAATATTTTCTTATTCATCAATCTGGGGTGAGGAAATTGTCCGTTATTCCTTCATATATCTGGCATGGATAGGTGCGGCGGCGGCTTTTAAAGATCGCGCGCATATCCGCATTGATGTGATTATGTATTATGTGAATAACCGCGTTAAGGCGCTGTTATATATCTTTGGTGATCTTGTGGCGATGGCTGTGGCTTGTATCGCTTTGTACTGGTCATTTGAAACGGTGATGGTGTCTGCCAAGTTTGGTTCTGTCAGCCATGGGCTTCGTATATCAATGGTCTGGTTTTTAATGGCTGTGCCGATGGGCTTCGGTTTAATTATTTTACGTCTTGTTCAATCATTGATACGGGATGTTCGTCTCTTGCTTGAAGGAAAGCCGCCTTATGAAGGCGCAACCCTTTTTGATTGATCGGTCGGAATAATGCTCTTTAATTATATGCAAAATCAATCGATAAGCCTTGGATGGGATTTCTATATCCCCATTCTGTTATTTGCATTGCTGTGCTTTCTGGCTGTTCCTATCTGGGTTTCCATTGGTGCGGCGGCCATAACGATGCTGTTCATGTCGGGGGCATTGCCACTATCGCTTATTGGTGAAAGCCTGTTTGATGGTATTGATGCGTTTGCGTTGACGGCGGTGCCGCTTTTTATTCTGACAGGTGATGTGCTGGTTAGAACGGGATTGAGCCGAAAGTTTCTTGATGTTGCTGATGCGCTTACCTGTTGGACGCGTGGCGGTTTTGGATCAGCAACGGTTCTGGTTTGCGGCATGTTTTCATCTATCTCAGGATCAGATGCCGCCGGTGCGGCCGCTGTTGGCCGCATGACGATAGCCAGACTGGTGGAAAGCGGATATCCACGTCCTTATGCCTGTGCGCTGGTGGCGGCAGGCGCCTGTACAGGTATCCTTATCCCGCCATCCATTGCCTATATTATTATTGGTCTGGTGCTTGGAATTTCCGCGTCCGTATTATTTATGGCGGCATTAATCCCCGGATTTATCGTATTGGTATCTATTCTGGTGACCAATATCGTGATGAACCGTATCTACCATTACGAAAAAGGTGGAAATATCGGATTTGCCGAATGGTGGGGTAATCTCAAACAGGCGATTTATTCTGGATGGTATGCTTTTATTGTTCCGGGCATTATTTTTTACGGTATATTTTCAGGATCACTAACACCTACCGAAGCAGGCGCTACTGCTGTGGTTGTTACGATAGCGCTAGGTTTTATTATTGGCACATTAAAATTATCTGATTTTCCGGATATGTTGATCAGCTCCGCCAAGGTCAATGGCGTTATTTTACCGATAATCGCTTTTTCTCTGCCATTAGCGCAAGTATTAGCTATTCTGGGGGTTCCGCAAGGTTTTGTGGCATCGGTGACTTCTCTGACCAATGACCCGACATTATTAATTCTGCTGATGATTGTTATTCTGATTATTGCCGGATGTGTGATGGAAGCAACGCCGAATATTGTTATCCTTGCGCCAATCCTGAAGCCGCTTGCCGATAGTATCGGAATGAATGAAATACAGTTTTGTATTCTGATGATTACGTCACTGGGGGTCGGCTTTATTACCCCGCCGCTTGGGTTAAATCTGTTTGTGGTATCGGGTTTGACTGGCGAATCCATCTTAAAGATTGCCGCGCGGGCAATACCTTTTGTCTTTTTTATGATGATTGTTGTTCTTCTACTGGCATATATTCCACAATTATCAACTATTCTTCTCCCTGAAATTTATCAATAAACAATTTATGGTTCTGACATGAGTATTACTTATCTTAAAAAAGCATCAATGACATCAACTACCAATTCTGCTGATGTGCAGAAAACGGTTCAGGATATTCTCAACGATATTGAAACAGGCGGTGACGCCAAAGCGCTCGAATATGCCGCCAAGTTTGATAATTATAATGGTAATGTTCTGCTAACGCGTGAAGAAATAGAAGCCGCAAAAGCGTTGGTTCCTGAAAAGATCAAACAGGATATTGCTTTTGCTCATGATAATGTCCGCCGGTTTGCCGAAATTCAGCGCAGCACGTTGCAGGATGTTGAAATGGAAATAGCCCCCGGTTTAATGGCTGGCCAGAAAACCATTCCTGTTGATGCCGCCGGTTGCTATATTCCGGGTGGCCGTTATAGCCATATTGCCAGCGCCATCATGACGGTTACTACTGCAAAGGTAGCGGGATGCCGTCATATCACGGCTTGTTCACCACCGCGTCCTGATATCGGGATAGCACCTGCCATTATATATGCGGCTGATTTATGCGGCGCAGATGCTATTCTGGCAATGGGTGGAGTTCAAGGCGTGGCGGCCATGACTTTTGGTCTGTTTGATTTGCCCAAGGCTAATATTCTGGTCGGGCCCGGCAATCAGTTTGTTGCCGAAGCAAAGCGGATATTATTTGGCCGAGTTGGTATTGATATGATTGCCGGCCCCACAGATAGCTTGATCCTTGCTGATAAAACAGCAGATGCGGATATTGTGGCGGCTGATCTGGTGGGGCAAGCCGAACATGGCTACAATTCGCCTGTATGGCTGGTGACCGATGATGCGGCATTAGCCGAGCAGGTGATGGCATTAGTGCCGCCATTGATTGCTGATCTGCCTGAAACTAACCGGATCAATGCCGAAGCCGCGTGGCGTGATTATGCAGAAGTCATTTTATGTGATAATCGCGAAGATATGGCGGCCACTTCTGATCAATATGCACCGGAACATTTGACCGTTCAGGCGGCTGATCTGGACTGGTGGAAAGATCGGCTAACCTGTTATGGCTCGCTGTTTCTGGGTGAAGAAACCACCGTGGCGTTTGGTGATAAGGCATCTGGCCCTAATCATGTTCTGCCAACATCAGGTGCGGCTACCTATACTGGTGGGCTTTCTGTTCATAAATATATGAAAATCGTGACATGGCAACGTGCCACCCGTGATGGAATGAAATCTGTTGGCGTGGCAACGGCGCGTATATCGCGGCTTGAGGGCATGGAAGGTCATGCCCGAACGGCTGATATACGGCTGGCTAAATACTTTCCGGGTGAGAACTTTGATCTCAGCGCTGAGGAATAAAATGAACCTTAAGGCGGATAATCTGTTTGATGTGTCAGGACATGTCGCATGCGTTACCGGCGCAAGTTCAGGGCTTGGCCGCTATGTGGCAACAGCTCTTGCTATGGCTGGTGCGTCTGTTGTCGGCGTGGCACGGCGTGAAAATGCGCTTAAGGATTGGCAGAAACCGCTTGGCGATAAAGCCGGTTATGTCTGTCATGATTTGATGGATCGTGATGAAATACCTGTATTGGCCGAAAAAGTATCTGCTATTTTTGGCTCACCTGATATCATTATTCATGCGGCAGGGGTTAATCATCGCCAACATGCCGATGAAGTAACAGCCCAAGGATGGGACGATACGATCTGGCTCAATTTGAGCGTGCCGTTTTTTTTAAGCCAGCAATTTGTTCCGGCTATGAAAGCCAGAAAATGGGGGCGGATTGTGACTTTTGCCTCATTGCAAACTACCCGCGCTTTTCCGTCTGGTATTGCTTATGGTGCATCCAAGGGGGGAATTGGACAATTAACCCGTGCGATGGCCGAAGCATGGTCAGGGGACGGTATTAATGCCAATGCGATAGGCCCCGGATTCTTTCCGACTGAGCTAACAGCACCAGTATTTAATGATGCTGAGAGAGCATCACGAAACGCAAGCCAGACATGCATTGGCCGCAATGGAAGACTAGAAGACATTAGGGGGCCGATATTATTTTTATGTTCTGATGCGTCATCATATGTGACAGGGCAGGTAATGATGGTAGATGGCGGGTTTACAGCAAAATGAAAGCACTTATTTATACCGCACCAAATACCCTTACATTCAAAGATGCGCCAGACCCTGTTGCCAAGGCAGGTGAGATTATCGTTAAAATTGATAGTGCAGGGATTTGCGGATCAGATATGCATGCTTTTCTTGGGCATGATGACCGCAGACCAGCGCCTCTGATTCTGGGGCATGAAGTGGCTGGAGTGACTGAAGACGGGCGGCGTGTGACTATCAATCCTCTGGTGACTTGCGGTACATGCCGGTTTTGCACGTCAGGTCAGGATAATCTTTGCCAGACTAGGCAAATTATATCCATGCCGCCGCGTGAAGGTGGTTTTGCAGAATGGCTGGCCATGCCAGAAACAAATCTGGTAACGGTTCCTGATCATGTGGCGCTTAATAAAGCGGCGCTTACTGAACCATTGGCATGTGGGTGGCATGCGGTGCGTTTAGGCAAGAAAAGCTTGAATAATGACCTGCACCAAGCGCGAGTGCTTGTCATAGGCGGGGGTGCTATCGGGGTAGGGGCGGCATTATGTGCCAGAGCGCAGGGATTTGATGATATCACGCTGGTGGAACCAAATGATTTAAGGGCAACCTATCTGAAAGATGTTATTGATCTTAACGTTGTGCATCCGGATGATGTTCACGCTGATAACGCGTTTGATCTGGTAATTGATGGCGTGGGTTACGAATCCACAAGAGCACTGGCCTCGGCATCTGTTTGTTCTGGTGGGGTTATTCTGCATATTGGACTTGGCAGCGCCAGTGGCGGGATTGATATCCGCAGGCTTACGCTTCAGGAAATCACGTTTATTGGAACATATACCTATACGGCCGCAGATTTTAAAGCTACGGCGACAGCTATCTATGATGGTCGGCTTGGCGCTCTGGACTGGTTTGAGGAAAGACCATTGTCTGAAGGTCAGCAAGCATTCCTAGATATAAAGGCAGGCAAGACTGCCGCACCGAAAATAATACTGAAACCAAGAAAGTAACCTTGAGAAATGAAAGGAAATATTATGGCTGATCCGCATTTGCTGGTCCATCATAAGGTGGATAATGTTGGAGTTGTAGTGGTTGAGGATTTGACTGCTGGCACTGAGATGTTGTGTGTTGTGACGGAAGATAACAGTGATTTTCGTTTGACGGTAAATCA
>JABIWM010000143.1 GCA_018701255.1 Alphaproteobacteria bacterium
CATGCCGCCTGCGGCTTCAATGATATCCGTGATGGTAGAACCAGCAGGCAACAGATGGATGCCCGGATTTGCCACCCGTCCGGATACAGAATAGCTGCGTAAACCCTTGCGGTCATTTTTTTCAACCGAAGACAGGATTTCCGGCCCCTCACGGCAGACACGAGCAATCCAGTAAAGGGTTTCAATATTATGCACCAGCGTGGGACGATCAAATAAGCCAACCTGCGCCACATAAGGCGGACGATGCCGTGGCAGACCGCGCTTGCCTTCGATGGATTCAATCATGGCGCTTTCTTCACCGCAAATATAAGCCCCTGCGCCACGCCGCAGATCAATATAACCCGATGCAACAATACCGGCATCTTCCAGTCGCTGAATTTCTTCGGCAAGAATATGCAGAACCGCCGGATATTCATCACGCATGTAAATAAAGCACTGTTCCGCCTCAACCGCCCATGCCGCAATCAGCATGCCCTCAAGGAACAGATGCGGTGTGCGTTCCAGATAATAGCGATCCTTGAACGTTCCCGGCTCACCCTCATCACCATTGACGGCCAGATAGCGTGTGCCTTCGGCGGCGCGGACAAATCCCCATTTCTTGCCAGACGGGAACCCGGCACCACCAAGCCCGCGCAATCCGCTCTGGCCAATGTGATCCTGCACGTCTTCCCAATTGCCATTCTGGCGCAGATCAAGCAGTTTTTCATATCCGCCTTCGGCACAATAAGCCGTGAAGTTCTGATAATCCGGAATATGTGGATGCGTGTCTTTGGCCTCGATAGCCGCCTTAACTTTTTCCGGAGTGGCGTGATCAATGTGGTTATGGCCAATTTCCAGTGTTGGTGCGGTATCACAGCGTCCCATACATGGCGCCCGCAACACCCGAACCTCAGACGGATCAAGCCCGTCTTGCAATGCTTTTAGCAAGTTTTGCGCGCCTGCCAGCTCACAGGATAGCGAATCACAGACCCGAATGGTTAGCTCCGGTGGTGGGGCTTTGCCTTCGTCCACGACATCGAAATGCGCATAAAACGTTGCCACCTCATATACTTCTGTTTGCGACAGATGCAATTCATCGGCCAACGCATGCATATGCGCTATGCTGAGGTGGCCGTAGCTGTCTTGAATCAGATGCAGGAATTCAATCAGCAAATCACGGCGGCGTGGTCTAGCACCCAGAATAGCGCTGATTTCTGCGCAAGCCTGATCATCCACCTGCCGGCCTTTCGGGGTTTTACGCCCTTTGCCTCTAGCTGATTTCCATATTCCGTTTTCGTCTGTTATCGCGTCCAAGACCGATCCTCCACCAACGTAATTTATTCCGCCATGACATGGCAATTTAGTCGCTTGTATACCACATATGCGTTAATTATTGAATTCTATTTTATCTATATTATTATGTATACCACAAGCATAAACCGCATAATCGATGTCGATTTTTATTATCTTAATTTGTCTGACAGTTCTTAATATTGCAAATCGGGATATAATTGCTACAAAACCGCCATTGGTGCAAAATCATTGCGCTAAGGCATCACATAAAGGATAGATCAGATGACAATTTCCCCCACCGCAGAAAACCGCATGACCGTAATAGAAATGCGTGAGCCGGGAAAACCCGATGTGTTGATCACCGGACAGCGTGATATTCCGGTAGCGGCCGCAGATGAGGTGTTGATCAAGGTTATTGCGGCTGGCGTGAACGGCCCTGATCTGGTTCAGCGGCGCGGTCATTATCCGCCACCGCAAGGCGCGTCTGATCTGTTAGGGCTGGAAGTATCCGGCACGATTACCGCCATTGGTAGCGCGGTCAGTCAATGGAAACCGGGGGACACGGTCATCGCGCTCACCAATGGGGGCGGTTATGCCGAATATGTTACGGTCAGGGCCGATCATGTGCTGGCTCTGCCCGCCGGAGTTGATGTGATTGATGCCGCTGGTATTCCGGAAACGTTTTTCACGGTCTGGAGCAATGTTTTCCACCCCGAGCCGCGACCGGCCGGAACGCGGTTTCTGGTTCATGGCGGTGCGGGCGGCATTGGCGGAACAGCCATTCAGCTAGGCGCGGCGATGGGCTATGACGTGCTGACCACGGTCGGCAATGCGGATGAGGCCGCGTGGTGCATGGGGCTGGGTGCAAGCCATGCGATCAATTACCATGATGAGGATTTTGTCGCAATCACGCGGGCGGCTGGTGGGGCTGATTTGATCCTTGATATTATTGGCGGTGATTACATTGCCCGAAACATTAAAGCCGCGCGCGCCGATGGCCGGATCATTCAACTGGCGTTCAATCATGGCTCAAAGGTTGAAATTGATTTGATGCCGGTGATGTTGAAACGGCTAACCTTAACCGGCTCAACCTTACGGTCACGGCCAGATGCGTTCAAAGCGGCAATAGCCACCGCATTACAAGAACAGGTCTGGGGGATGTTCGCAGACGGAACAATCAAACCCACAACCCACACAGTCATGCCGCTGGCCAAGGCCGGTGAAGCCCACAAAATAATGGAAGCCGCCAGCCATAAGGGCAAGATTCTGCTAACAACCGGCTATCAGGGGTAACCTTGCGCATGGGGCTTAAGGTATGTCGTTCACGTTGGGGTATATGTGATGAATATATTCGCTGAGTTTATGCGTCTGCGGCAACCCTAATACACGATCCGCTTCAGCGAACACATCCTCCCATTCCTTTTGATGCTTGGGGCCATTCATCTCATCATCATTGAGAAAACTGACAAATAACAGTTTAGCATCCAAACCTTGCTCCCGAAGCCACCAAAGATGGCTGATGCGATTAGCATATTGATAATATACCTTTGTCCAATCGCTACCATTTGTAACAATTAGATCATTACACACCGC
>JABIWM010000144.1 GCA_018701255.1 Alphaproteobacteria bacterium
ATCCAGTTTTTCCCTGATGCGGTTGACGGTGTCTTCAATGGCTTTCTGGACAACGGCCAGCTCACCTTCTTTTCTGATCATCGTCTCACGCGCTTGTGCTAGTCCGGCTTCGCTCGTGCGGTGATTTACGCCAGCGGTATTCTGTGCGGTTTCTGCGCTGGCCAGCTGATCACCGGCTTGCTGTACCTGTTCGGTGGATGCGGCAATGGCTTCTGCCAGCGCGTTACGTTTTTCCACCAGCAAGCCGGGTTGTTCTTTCATTTTTTCCAGCTCTTGGGTGACATGATCCTGCCGCTGTTTCAATTCGGCCAGACGGCTGAACGTGCCGTCATATCGCTGTGTCCAGCTGTCCAGATTGCGGGTGATATCGCGTAATTTCTGCTGGCGTTGTTCGCGTGACCGCATGATCGTGTTTTCGGCGCTCATGGCCTCAGCCAATTGCGCTCTGGCCTGATCGGTTTCAATCTGTTTTGCCTGTAACTGGGTGGCTAGCTCATCGCGTGATGGCAAAGCTGCAAGATCAGTTTCAACCTGTTTCAGACTATCGGTCAGCTCGGTGGCGGAACTGGCCAGATTATCTTTCTGGGTTTCGGCGGCAACAAGCGCGGCTTGTGCCTGTTCAAACTGGCGTGTGGTGTGAAGCACCTGTTGTTGTGCCTGTCTTTCCTGTTCGCGCAGACTGGCAATATGTGCTTCGGCTTCGCGGGCAGACAGGCTGGCGGCATCGGCTTTATCACGGGCGGCGGCGGCATCAGCGCGAATAGCCGCAATCTGGCTTAACAGCTCTTTATGGCGCGCTTCGTGGCGCAGTCGTTCGGCGGTACTGGCGGCGGCACCGGGCAATTTGATATAGCCATCCCAGCGCCAGCATCCTCCGGCTGATGTCGTTATCATCTGCCCCGGTTTCAGCTTGGGCTGTATTGTGATAGCGGTATCAGCATCTGGCGCAACGCCAACCCCGGATAGCGCAGATATCAGCACGTCCGGTACATCCAGATATTGCAGTAATGGTGTTGTGCTAGCCGGAACATCAGCGGTCATTGCCGGATCAAGGTCTTGGCGCCAATATCCGTCACCGCCTTTACCAACTGGCAGGGATAAGCTTTCGGCCAGAACAGCGGCTAGGGCTTGTTCCATGCCATCCCTGATTGTAATCATCGTTGAAACCGCAGGCCCGTTTTGATCAGCGTTCTGATCAACCAGTAACGATGCCAGCGCGTCAATCTCACCTGTTATGCGCCGTTCCAGCGCATCGGCTTCATTGGCCGCGTCCCGGCTTTGCTGGGTGGTTTCTTGCAATATATCCTGATCAGCCGTCGCTTTTTCACGCTGGCTAATCGCATCATTTGCGGCTTGTTCGGCGGCATTAAGCGCGTGGCTTGCCGCATCTCTGGTCTGGGTTAGCGTTGTTACATCCAGCGCCGAAGATTTTGCCGTAACGTCATCAATCCGCCGGCGCATATCATCACGTTGGCGTTCCAGTGTTGTCTGATCACGATCTGCCGCATGAAAACGCGCGGTAATATCGGCCAGTTCGGTTTCCGCTTTATTGGCCAGATCACGCGCTTTGCCGCGGTCTTCCTGTGCTGTGGCCAGATCAGGCTGTTCGTCTTGCTCAGACGTTTTCAGCTCGGTTTCTTCTTGGCGTAGCTGTTCCAGCGCGCTGGTGGCATCTGTCTGAAGCTGGGTTTCGCGGTCAATATCGGATGTGATTTGGGCAAGCCGTGTCTGGGCATCGCTTGTCTGTTGTTTGATCCGGTCTTCTTCTTTGCTGATATCGGCCATAGCCATATCAAGCCGCTGTTTTTCGGCCATTACCTCAGCATTGCGCTGGCGCAAAGGCGGCAAGGCTTCGGTTGCGCTTTGCAGGATACGGGCGGCTTCGCTGACGGTGGTGGTAGCCTCTGCAACGATACGTTTGCATTCCCTGTCATTCGCCTCAGCCGCATGAAGATGCGATTGTTCCATCCGGTAGCGGCTGTCCAGCAATTGTGCTTCGGCCATACGAATCCGGTCGGCAATGGATCGATAGCGTGCCGCTTGCCGTGCCTGTTTTGATAAGGATGCTTTTTGTTCATCCATCTGGGTTAGCACATCATCAACCCGTGTAAGATTGCGTTCAGCTGTGTTTAGCCGCAAATTGGCTTCGTGGCGGCGATGTTGCAAGCCTTTGGTATTGGCGGCTTCTTCCAGTAATCCGCGCCGTTCGGTGGGCTTGGCATTGATCAACGCCCCCACACGTCCCTGACTAACAATGCCGTGGCTTCGGGAACCTGTGGCCAGATCAGCAAATAGCAATTGCACATCCCTGCCGCGCACCGGTTTGCCATTGATGCGATAAGTGCTGCCTTTGCCGCGATCCAGCCGGCGGGAAACCTCAAGCTTGTCTTCGCTTGCATAGGCGGTAATGCTGGCATCACTGTTATCAATATATAGCGTTACTTCGGCAAAATTACGCGCTGGCCGATTGGATGTTCCGGCAAATATCACGTCATCCAGCTCACCACCGCGCATGGATTTGGCGGATGTTTCCCCCATTAACCAGCGCATAGCCTCAACAATGTTGGATTTACCACATCCATTAGGCCCGACAATTCCTGTCAGACCGGCATCAATAGTGACTTCTTCGGGTTCGGCAAAGGATTTGAAACCGGTTATTTTTAGATGCGTAAATGGCAAGGCTTAAAATACTTTCTGGAATTTTTCTAAATCTGCAGATTGCTCTTAATCAGGTCATCAAGCCGTTTAAATCAGCTTCGAATTCATCATAAGGTTTATATCCGGCAATAATGTCCTTATCGTTTATGACAAAAGTCGGGGTTGAGCTAATGGCAAAACGGTCATAGCCATCTTGTGCAATCTTTACAATACCCTCTAGGTAAGGCCGGTTATTCATCAACCCGGAAAACTCATCCTCATTAATGCCGGCAATACGCGCCATGTCTTGCAATTCTAGTAATGGATATTGTGATGCCGCCCATTTGGATTGCTGGGATAAGAGGATATCAAGCATGTCTTCATAAGCACGTTCTGGGACAGCGCGCGCCAGTGCATGCGCATAAATGGCTAATTCCGATAATGGAAAGTCCCGATATTCGAATCGCGCTTTACCAGTATCAATCCAGTTCTTTTTGACTGCAGGAAAAGTTTCAAGATGAAAATTAGCGCAATATCCGCATGTCATGGAAAAATATTCTGCAATCAGAATAGGCGCATCAGGATCACCGATAATGCGTGGTGATAACGCGGCCTCAAGATTGAGCCCATCAGCCGAATCATCAGCAAAACCGGCTTTTGTGATACCATGTGAAATAAAGGGTGCGGCCACGCCACCAGCTAACCCCATGGCAATGAAATGACGTCTTTTGATGTGTTTTTGCGCCATGATAGGCCCTTTCTATTCGCAAGATGCGGTATATGCTCGAATGCAAACCCCATCATAAGGTATGCTCAGCGTTCAGTCTATGGTGTTTTTGTACTAGATAAACGTGTCGATAACATGGCCATGAGCTGTTGGCGCAGGCTGGTGTCTTTGATTGTGCTGATCATGGCTTCCAGTTCCGATTTCTGGGTTTCATCCATATGCCATGCCGGTTGTTGCACCGGTGGCTTTAATATGGCTGGCGTGTTGGCCGTGTTGGCCGTGTTGCCGGATGATGCCGGTGAGTGGATGTTATGTCTGGATTGATTAATACGAATATGGCTCAATGCCATATACCCCACATGTCCATTAGCCCGTTCTATGATATCGGCTGATAGCATCTGTAATTCCGGTGCGCGTGCGGATGGAACGCCAATGCTCAATACGCCCAGATCATGTCCATTAGCACCGGTTTTTGCCCCACCATCAGGGAAATGAATGGCAAGCGGCAATGACCATGGCGCGGCATTGCCGCCAATATGTGTCCAGTTCTTGACAATAATCTCAAACAGCTTGCCCTGTTTGCGCAGAACCGGTGCCAGAATATGTTCAGCCACCCGATTTAATCGCGTTGGCTGTTTTATCCGTTTGTTCTTGTCTGTGCTCATAGGGTATTTATATAAACGTCATGATGTCGCAATCCAAAAGAAAAATATCAAAGCCAGTTTCTGTTGTTTCGTCTTCGGCTCCGGATCATGCGATTATGGCAGAACAGGTGCTTGGCTGGTATGATCATCACCGCCGCGATTTGCCATGGCGGATGCCGCCGGGTCAATTAGCAGACCCGTATCAGGTGATGCTGTCTGAAATCATGCTTCAGCAAACCACGGTTGAGGCGGTGAAACCGTATTTTCACCGATTCTTGGCACGCTGGCCGCGATTGTCTGATCTGGCGGCGGCATCACAGGATGATGTGATGAAGCTATGGGCAGGATTAGGATATTATTCGCGCGCCCGCAATCTGCACAAAGCGGCACAGGCCATTATGATAGATTATAACGGACATTTTCCGGATAATGAGGCTGAATTGTTAAATCTGCCGGGGATTGGTAGCTATACGGCGGCGGCGATTGCGGCTATCGCATTTGGCCGGCGCGCGGTTGTGATTGATGCCAATATTGAACGGATTATGGCGCGTTATGCGGCTATCGCGGCACCGTTGCCAGCCGCTAAATCCGCTATTCGGGCGGCGCTGGATATAATGACTCCAGCTGATCGGTCAGGTGATTTTGCACAGGCATTGATGGATATCGGAAGCCGGATATGCACGCCGCCACGAAAAAAAGCAGGCGAGTATTCTCAACCGCAATGTCTGATATGTCCGTTAGCATCCGGCTGTCAGGGACGGCATGCCAACCCTGCATCATGGCCGCGCAAACCGGCAAAACCGGATCGTGCCAAACGGCAAGGTGAGGTTCTTATTCTGATATCAGATGATCAACATATCGCGCTGATCAAACGTCCGGATAAAGGATTGCTTGGCGGCATGATGCTGTTCCCGACCACCGGCTGGCCGGATGGATCGCGCCGGCAAATTGATTATCCGGTTGAACCCGATAGTCTGATCGCCAGATGTCAGGCGGTTTATGAACATGCGGCCACCCCGCAACGGATGAATACGGCGGTTGAGCATGTGTTTAGCCATTTTGAATTAACGCTGAATGTGACCGTGCTAACCGGATTGCGCCGTCAGGATGTTACAATGTATGAACAGCTGATCTGGTGTCCGCTAGCTGATCTAGGGGCAGAAGCATTGCCAAGCGTCATGCGTAAGGTTGTTTTGCTATTGGAAGCCAATGATCTGCTTCAGCCGGAATAATCCGGTCTAATGCCGGAAATGCCGCATGCCGGTAAATACCATGGCCAGATTACGGGCATCGGCGGCGGCAATGACCGCATCGTCACGGATAGACCCGCCCGGTTGGATAACCGCCGAAACACCGGCATCAGCGGCGGCAATCAACCCATCAGCAAATGGAAAAAACGCATCAGATGCAACGGCAGATTGTGCTAACGGGTTGCCGGAAATGCCCGCGGCTTTAGCCATGTCTTCGGCCTTGGCAACAGCGATGCGTGCCGAATCCAGACGGCTCATCTGTCCGGCGCCAATGCCTTTGGTGGCTTCATCCTTGGCATAGACAATGGCGTTGGATTTGACATGTTTAGCCACTTTCCATGCAAACATCATATCTGCCCATTCGCGGGCATCCGGTTGCCGTTTGGTAACAACCCGCATATCAGCCATGGCAAGCTGTCCGGCATCGGCATTTTGCGCCAGAAAACCGCCAGCAAGGGTTTTGATCATAACGTGATTGGGGGTGCCGGTCGGCATACCGCCGGTCAGCATCAACCGCAAGGACGGTTTTCCGGATAACACGGCTTTTGCGGCATCATCGGCATCGGGGGCAATGATTACTTCGGTGAAAATGCTGGTGATGGCTTTGGCTACGTCTGCGGTTAGTGGCCGGTTCAGTGCAATGATACCGCCAAACGCGCTCACCGGATCAGAGGCTAGTGCCGCATTCCATGCCGTCATCAGATCATCAGCCATAGCAACGCCGCATGGATTGGCATGTTTGATAATGGCAATGGCTGGCCGGTCATATTCGGCCACCAGCTCAAACGCGGCATCGGTATCATTAATGTTATTATAGCTGAGCGCTTTACCCTGAATAAGCTCAGCGGTCATCACGCCATGCCGTGGGGTGCGCTGTGCCATGCGGTATAGCACCGCGTTCTGATGGGGGTTCTCACCATATCGCATCACCATATCCGCTGTTCCGGCAAGGCTAAGCTGTTGTGGTAGCGGCGATAGCGATTGATCCTGCGTCATCCAATTGCTGATCATGCTGTCATAAGCGGCGGTATGGGCAAATGCTTTAGCGGCCAGTGCGCGGCGCGTGTCCACCGTTATACCAGCATGAGTATCCATATCATCCAGTATCCGGCCATAATCACCGGCATCGGTGCATATGGTCACAAAATCATGATTCTTGGCGGCGGCACGGATCATGGCGGGCCCGCCGATATCAATGTTTTCGACCAGATCATCGCGGCTGGCATCCGGCCGTTTTAATGTATCGGCAAAGGGGTATAAATTAATAACAACCAGATCAATAGCGGTAATATCATGGGCGGCCATATCGGCGATATGCTGATCATTATCGCGGCGTGCCAGTATTCCGCCATGAATAGCCGGATGCAATGTTTTAACGCGGCCATCCATCATTTCTGCCATGCCGGTTATTTCAGCCACTTGCGTGACAGCTATTCCAGCCTCAGCCAGTAATCGCGCTGTTCCACCGGTGGATAATATGCGGATATTTTTATCAGCAAGCGCTCTGGCTAGATCAATAATTCCGGTTTTATCAGAAACAGAAATTAACGCGGTTTTAATGGGTGCTGGTGCATTTGGCGTGGTTGTCATCATTATCGTCCGTGTTGTCTTTGGATATTATCTGGATATAGGAAGCCCAATATAGCCCCCGAAATCGTATCATGTTCGGGCAGGTTTGCGGGCTAGCTTCATCAGCCCCCATGATGTTTCTACTTCCATATGCTCTCTAAAGTCTGATAGCGCAACAGAAATGACAATCTGCTGGCATCGCTGGGGAGTGCCATTTATGGCGGTGATGCTGTCTTCTAAACTGATCCGGCCTTCGGAACAGATGAATTTCCATGATGGCATGCTGGCTGGCAGTTTTAGCAGAATAGTCCGGTTATTCGTCTGGCTGGCGTGAATTTTGGGATGCAGATGAAAGCGGATCAATGCTTCAGACGGAATATTGCCGGGGTCGCCAGTGTAATGGATAATATCCTGACCTTTCAACATGTTGCCGCCAGTAGTCAGAAACAGTTTTCGCTCATGCAAAGCACCAAACAGGCTTTGATACCCATTATGTGTGGCGACCGCCAGCATGCCGCCGGTAGCAGGGCCACATTCGGCCATGGTGGAAAACGCCTGTCTTTTTGCTAACGGGCTTTTTGCTAATGGGCTTTTGTTTGATCCAGAACCGGAGCGTGCCCGTCCAGATGATTTACCAGATGATTTACCAGATAATGGTTCAGATAACTCACTGGCATTGATCATATCAATACTCAGCGTTGAATGGGCGGATGTGCCTTTCATTAACTCATCCAGATGTGGATGTGTCTTGGTGAGGGCATCATGATGCCCGCCGCTGATCAGAATGCGCTGTTTCTGGAATGAAAACTCAATAGCATTGGCGGCGGCATCGGGTTCCATCATACTGGCCGGAATGTTGCTAGCCGTGTTCTGGGGTGCGGTATTCATGACAACAACACTACGGCCGCTGGCTAATCGCATAAAACCGGCGGTGTGGGCATGTTGACAGATTTTTCCCTTGGGCCCGCTTTTATCCAGCACGGTTTCTGTTAGCATGTTTGGCGCATCCAGCCCATGCCGCATGGCTAGTAATGCCATATCGCCAAGCCGCCACATTCTGCCGACTGCACCCATTTGTCCGATCAGAATATCAATACGGGTGAGCGTGTCGCCAATATTGCTATCTGGTAGTGTTTTCTGGATAATCATAAGCGCATATCGGATTTCATGCAGATAGCTAAGACAAATCATATGCCGGTCTAGCCGTCTTGTGGCATGACAGCCATCATCCAGTATGATGTGATCAAGAGTAGCAAAAACCTTGCTGATCAGATCAGTGATATCATGACCAGACTGCCGGAACGCGTGATCCAGCAATAACGCTGATATGGCATTAAGCTGATTATTGCCATCAGCCAATCGGGGTGCCAATCGGGATAAATCTTTGTGAAGTATATCGGATTGAATGATCAGGCTGGTTAATATCTGCATCTGCTGGCTTTCTGGTGCGGATTGCCCATACCAGTTCCATGTCAGAATAATTAACCGAACCCGATTGGCCAGATGCGCCGGATGCCATAGGGTTTTATCCCAGTAGCCATGATGCATAATCCAGTCCAGTAAATAGCGCCGCGCATAAGTCCGGGCGTTCTGGCCGCCATATTCACGCATATCACGAAGCCAGCCGAAATCATGCCATTGCTGTTCAAGCATGGTCAGGGGCGTGATGCCGGTGGCAAGGGGTTGTCCTTTGCTTGCGTCACCTTTCCATAAATCGGTCATTGGCATATTGGTAGCGGCGATATGCTGGCTGAGTATTCTGGCGGATTTGGCCGCTTTTTTATACTGCCAGTGAAAATACTGACTGCGCCGCAAGATTTGCGTGAACAGGGAAACAGACCAGTCGTCATGGCGCGTATCTATGGTTTTCCTGTTTGGGGTCTTCATTTAGTTTTCCGATTAATATGAAACGCAGAACGCAATTATTTCCGATGAAATCGTGCCATAAAAAACCCGTCATTACCATGTGTCATGGTATTTTCATTATCTGCGGTTGTGATGGCATTGTCTGGCGTGATCAGCGCATCGGGGAAAAGCCGTAACATATGTGCATCATTGCCAGCCACCGGTGCGAATCCGTCATAAATTTGCGGGTCAATGGGATCAGGTATCAGGTCGGTATCCTCAGCTATTCTGGCGGCAATATCCTCACCTTCTGCGCGGAACAACGAACAGGTGGCAAAGACCAGAATCCCGCCCGGTTTTAACCATGTGGCGGCATGGCTGATCATATCTGTCTGTAAATTGCCCAGCATGGCTATATCTGACGGTTTTGCATGCACCAGCTTATCGGGATTGCGGCGAATAGTTCCGGTGGCCGAACAGGGGGCGTCAATCAGTACCGCATCAACCAGTTGATCTGGCGACCATGATAAAATATTTGCGGTTATCACATCCGCTGACATATTCAATCTGTTCAGATTTTCTCTCAACCGTTCCAGCCGTCCGGCAGATAGATCAACAGCGGTCACATATGCGCCGCCAGCGATCAATTGTGCGGTTTTTCCGCCCGGCGCGGCACAGGCATCAATGACGTGCTTGCCGCGAATATCACCCATCATCTGGACAGGCAGGGTGGCGGCGGCGTCTTGCACCCACCATTTGCCATCTGCATAACCATCTAGCCGATATGGTGCGCCTTCATTTAGCCGGACGCTTCCTTGGGGGAGCGCATATCCCCCCAGCTTTTCTGCCCAGATATCGGTCGTACCGGGCTCGCTTGCCGCCATGGTCAGATCAAGCGGCGGCGGCATCAGCGATGCGGCCATGATATCATTAGCTTTTTCTTTGCCCCAGTCGGCGATCAGCTGCGAAGATATCCAGTCCGGAAAATTAGCCGCGTGATCATGACGCCATGTGGTGATGATATCGGCGTTTGCATCAATATCCTTAACACAGCGGCGCAGGCTGGCATTAATAAGCCCGTGCAGATGCTCTAGCCCGACAGACCGGATTAACCGGACAGACTGATCAACAACGGCATGTGATTTCCCATCCAGCCAGATCAGTTCCGTCAGCGCCAGCAATAACACATAGGTTGCCATTTGCTGGCGGCCTTTGGGTGGGCGCGGGATATAATGGCGTAATGCCTGCATCGCCTGACCGTGATGCCGCAAGCTGGATGCAAGCAGTCGCCGGCAAAACCGGCGATCTCTGGGTTCTAGCTGGTGATAGGGTTCGTTTTTTTCCAGCCATTCATCCAGCGCTGTGCCGGATGACATGACGGCTTTCAGCCCTGATAGAGCAATCTCTCTGGCGGGTTCGGGATGTAGGTGTCGTGATTTCATGACGCGATCATAGGCAGAAGAAAGCATTTGTCCAGTTTGCTGAATAAAATATCCTTGTCCTTGCGCAAAAAAATCACCATATAGGTAATTATGAGCATATCAAACAAAGATCAAATGTCATCAAAAGCCCAAACAGCATCCCCGACGGAAGACTTGTCCGAAGACCTGGCCGGAGTTCAGGCACAGGATACCGCTATGGAATCTGAGCAGGCCAGTTCTGAAACTATTTCTGACGTTATCGAACATGGCGGCCCCAAGGGGCTTGAACCCACCCGTTTCGGGGATTGGGAAAAAAATGGCCGTTGTTCTGATTTCTAGAGAGCATTAAGCGCATGGCACGTCTTACCACAGCAATGCTGGTCGCAGGTGTGATGGCCGGGGCTAATCAGGAACGCGTCACCATGGTGCTGGAAAAGCGTGGGGATAAAGAACGCGGCGCAATTATTGTCCGGCTTGAATCTAATGACGGCATGGTAAGGGTAGAAAGCCGCCATCATGATCCGGATCAGGGCGCGATCTGGTCAGCTATTCATCAGGATGAGCGCGTCACGTCCATGCAGGCGGCGGAGCTGGTTGAAAAACAGATATCCTATGATGCGGATTGCTGGGTCGTGGCGGTGGAAACACCGCATGGCATTAACCCCTTTGCCCAATATGATAAAACACATATATAGAAAGCATTAAATCAGTCATCGCGCATCTGGTATCTCGGATAGGCTGGAATAGTGGCTGGTGTTTGACTTTATCAATTGATTAGAAGATCATAACGACCATCACGGCTTATCAGGTTGGCTTATCGGGGTGACATACAGATGACACAAGATATCACTTCATCGCAACCGGATAGAGCATGTTTGCCATTTGCGCCGGCGCATCGGTTGTCGGTTGCGCCAATGATGGACTGGACAGACAGGCATTGCCGCTATTTCCACCGGTTGCTTGCACCAAAAGCCGCGCTTTATACCGAAATGGTAACCGCAGATGCAATCCGTTTTGGGGCGCGTGACCGGTTGCTGAATGGCCATCATATGGATAAGGATAAACCAGATGATAACGCCATTATATTGCAACTAGGCGGTGCTGATCCGGACGCATTGGCAAACGCCATAGCTCTGGCAGAATCCTATGATTATGCTGAATATAATCTGAATGTTGGTTGCCCGTCTGATCGGGTGCAATCTGGCCGATTCGGGGCGGCGTTGATGGCTGATCCGGTTCTGGTGGGTGAGCTGGTTTCTGCCATGTGTTCGGCTACCCGCCGACAGGTTAGTGTCAAATGCCGTCTGGGTATTGATGATATGGATACCGAACAGACGCTGGACAGATTTATTGATACGGTTATTGGCGGCGGGGTGGATCATATGATTATTCATGCCCGCAAAGCATGGCTAAATGGTCTTAGCCCCAAAGAAAATAGAGATATCCCACCGCTGGATTATGATCGGGTATTCGGGTTGAAAACACGTCTGGCGGCCAGCGCGGATCATGTGCCAATTTCCATAAATGGCGGTTTTGCCGATTGGGATCATATCCGGTTGGGGCTGGATCATGTGGATGGCGTGATGATAGGACGGGCAGCATATCAGCAACCGGCAAAACTGGCGGTATGGGCGGCGCAAGTATTTGATCATGAACCGGTTGATGGCGATACCGTGATGGCGGCGATGGCCGATTATGCCGATGCGGAAATAGCCAATGGCGCAAGGCTTATATCCATCACGCGGCATATGCTGGGCTTTGCCAATGGCAGAAAAGGCGCAAGACGCTGGCGCCGGACATTATCCGAAGAGGCGCGTGATCCGGCTAGTCGGGGGGATTTAATACGCATGGCATGGGATAGTTTAAATCAAGAACATGAGGAAGCGGCATGAGCGCAGATACCGGAAATGATAGGAATAAAGATATGAACACGCCTAAGTCATCCCCAAATAAGCACCCAAATAAGCATCCAGATAAGCCGCCCCAGAGCAAATGGCGGTCAGCACTGGAATTCGGGCCTTTGCTGGTGTTTTTCGGCGTTAATTATTTTTTCGGTATCTATGCCGGCACTGCGACACTGGTTATTGCCACTATTCTGGCGTTGATGATGTCATGGCATCTGGAACGGCGCATCCCGAAAATGGCGGCAATGGGCTGTGTCATGGTGGTATTTTTTGGCGGCCTGACGATATTGATGGAAGATGATTTCTATATCAAAATTAAGCCAACAGTGGCCAGTCTTGCTATCGCTGGCGGCATTATGGGCGGCTATATTCTAGGCTATAATCCGGTTAGAGCCATGATGGAACAATTGAATATGCCTCCCGAATCAGGGGTCTGGCGTGAACTTACTTTCAGCTTTGTTGGCATGATGGTTACGCTGGCCATAGCGAATGAGCTGGCATGGCGAAATTTGACAACAGAACAATGGGTTACGTTCAAAGTGTTTGGCCTGTCCGGGCTATCGTTACTATTCGGCATTGTTATTATGGTCATTCTTCATCGCTATCAGAAAGACATGGATATTGATACCGGCAGTGAAAAATAATGATAAAGCCACACAAATCGGCAATCATGCCGAAACCAGATAAGTAAATGTCGTAATTATTTTATTCGTTTTTCAAAAATTGAAGCTAATGTGATCAAATTACTCTTTGGAATGAGGTCTGCTATGTCTGACGAAGATGATATCGTACTCGATGAACTAGACGATGATGAGCTTGTACAGCAAATTCATGATGATCTTTATGATGGGCTTAAAGAAGAAGTCGTAGAAGCCGTGAATATCTTCCTTGGCCGTGGGTGGACACCTTACCGTGTTCTGACCGAAGCATTGGTCGAAGGCATGACTATTGTCGGTATTGATTTCCGTGATGGTATTCTGTTTGTTCCCGAAGTGCTAATGGCGGCTAATGCCATGAAATCCGGCATGGTTATCTTGCGGCCATTGCTTGCCGAAACCGGCGCACCGCAACAGGGTAAAATGGTCATTGGCACTGTTAAGGGCGATATTCATGATATCGGCAAAAATCTGGTTTCCATGATGATGGAAGGCGCCGGATTTGAGGTGATTGATATCGGCATTAATAATCCGGTAGAAAATTACATCGAAGCACTGGAAGAACATAAGCCAGATATCCTTGGCATGTCGGCATTGCTGACAACGACCATGCCATATATGAAAGTAGTTATTGATGCGCTAGTCGAAAAAGGCATGCGTGATGATTACATCGTTCTGGTTGGTGGTGCCCCGTTGAACGAAGCGTTTGCAACGTCAATTGGTGCTGATGCGTATTGTCGGGATGCCGCGGTTGCTGTTGAAACAGCAAAATCGATGGTATCCGATAAAACAGCGGCCTGATTTCAAGTGGCAAGCTTAACTGTCATATTCTGGCGCGATATCCCTGCACAGGTGGTGGCTGAAGAAGGCCGTGGTCGTAAACGTCAACAGGCAAAAATAGAATTGCCGCAACGTTTTGCTATCGCTATTGATGCCGCCGCCATGCGGGACGGCGCGGATAGTACAGATGACTATCTGGCCGAGTGGCGCAAATCCGACCCTGTTTCATGTGGCGATGACCTAGAAGCAGAAGCAGAAGCCAAAGCCGCCCAGCTGGATGCAGAATATCCGCAAGACAGGGTAGCCAAGCTAGTTGCCGCTGGTGGTTTTGCTGAATAAATCAGGATGTATCCGCATCACAATTCCAACACATGTTAATCGATCATATTCTGTCTTGTCGCAAATAAGAGACAGATTGCCGTCATCTGGCCAATGTCTTGGATAAAACCACATTAAATAATCTTAGTAAGTTTGGACTTTTTGTCTGAGGAGACACCCCCATGACTGCCACAATAGATGCGATTGCCAAAGCTGGTGCTAATTGGTCAATAGAAGTCACCCCGCCGGGTGCTGCAAAAATTGATGATTTTTCCGCTATTCTTGCCGAAGGAACAACCGTCAACGTGACGTTCCTGCCGGGAACAGACCCGGTTGATACGATTGATGTTGCCAAACGGCTTCGTGACGCGGGGCTTGTTCCGGTGCCACATATCGCGGCGCGGTCGCTGACATCCAAAGAACAACTGGCTGATCTGGTCGCTGATATGACTTCACGCGCCAATGTTGATGAGGTTCTGGTCATTGGTGGCGGCGTGACTAAGCCGGTGGGGGAGTTTGCATCCACCATGGAAGTGCTGGAAACAGGTATTCTGCAAAAAGCAGGGATACGCAAAATCGGCGTATCCGGCCATCCCGAAGGCAGTCCGGATATCAATGATAATCAACTGGCCGAAGCACTGGCATGGAAAAACGACTATGCCAAAAAAGAAGGTCTTGATCTATATATCGAAACCCAGTTCTGTTTTGATGCCGATGCGGTTGTTGCATGGGAAAAACGGATTCGCGCCGATGGTAATATGCTACCTATCCGCATTGGTATTCCGGGGCCGGCAACGATTAAAACGCTTTTCCGGTTTGCCCAGATTTCCGGTATTGGGCCATCTATGCGGTTTATTGCCAAGCAAGCGCGTAATGTGACCAAATTGCTGACGGTTCAATCACCGCATCTGCTGATTGCCGGTCTTGCAGAAGCTATGGCAAATGATCCGGAATCAAAGCTCAATCATTTTCATTATTATCCGTTTGGTGGTGTTGCAAAAACAGCGGTATGGGCATCGCAAGTGGCATCAAGCCAAGTAAAGTTATTACCCAAGGGCGGTTTTCAGGTGCTTGAATAGATTGGTAGCAAAGCATCATAAATTGAAATTACTTAACGCTAGATCACATAGCTAAAAGTCACAATCAGGAGATCAATATGACCATCACACGCGTATCTTCACATAAAAAAGAAATTGAAATCGGGTTCGAAAAACCATTTTGTATTATTGGTGAGCGGATTAATCCGACCGGACGTAAATTGCTGGCCGCTGAAATGGCCGAAGGTGACTATTCCCGCGTGCTATCAGACGCGCTGGCACAGGTTGAGGCCGGTGCCACGATGCTGGATGTCAATGCCGGTATCCCGATGGCAGATGAGCCAAAAATTCTGGCCGAATGTATTCAGCTTATTCAGGCGAATGTCGATCTGCCGCTAGCGATTGATAGCTCTATCGTGGAAGCACTGGAATCCGGATTGTCTGTTTATCAGGGCAAGGCGCTGGTTAATTCTGTTACCGGTGAAGAAGAACGGCTGGAAGTCGTCTTGCCACTGGTGAAAAAATATGGCGCGGCGGTGGTTGCTATTTCCAATGACGAAACCGGCATTTCCGAAGACCCGAATGTCCGTTATGACGTTGCCAAGAAAATTGTCGAACGCGCCGCCGATTTCGGCATCCCAAGAGAAGACGTTGTTGTTGATCCGCTGATCATGCCGGTTGGTGCTATCAATCTGGC
>JABIWM010000145.1 GCA_018701255.1 Alphaproteobacteria bacterium
ATACAGCCCACCATACCAATGCTTGCCTGTATCATCACGCAAAATACCCGCTGTCCGGAAAGCCAGACCTGCCATATGGGTTTCTGCCGCTAATGCCATGAGCTTGTTTCTGTCCTGCTCACTATGTTCATTCCATAAATAACGGAGCTCACGGCTGGCATGATGTGTCTCACCAACTTGCAACAGAGCGAAAGCCCGCTGGCCACCCGGAATACGGTTTAGCCAGTTGATATAGTCCTGATCAATTTGCGGCAAAGAAAAATCAAGGGTGATATCCTGCCCCAGTGCTTCGGCCGCCAGCATGCCGTAAAATGTATCCTGATATCGTGCCGCCTTGGTCAGATAAGTGATAGATTGATTGGCATTACCAGCGCGCAAATCGGCACGACTGGCCCAATATGCACCGGCACTGGCTAAAGAATGGCTTTTGACATTATCCAGATCAGCCAGCATATGCATATAGACAGATGCCTGTTCTATATGTCCTGAACGCCAGGATGCAATGCCAGCAATCCAATAGGCGCGCGGAACAATATCCGCGCCTGCTAGCTGTAATGCTTTTTCAGCCTGTTTTATGGCTTCTTTATCTTTGCCGTAAATAAAATAGCCATGAGCTATATCAACCCGAAGCACGGCTTCTTCCTGTTTTGTCAGATAGCGGCGATTATTTTTATCAGCCAGAATTTTAACGCCGCCGGTCGGAAAACCTGACCGTATCTTGCGGCGAACGTCACGGGCAATGGCGCGTGTTTTTGATACGGATGACCGGTTCTCACGGCTCATGGGAATAGAAACATAGCCGCCATCAGATTGGGTGCGTCCATATCCGTTGAGATATCCTTTTTTCGGGGCTTGCGGATGTTTGTAATTTGCCGGACGGCGTTTTTTAGCCAGACGGTGTATGCGTGTTGCTGAGGGATGATCATTATATTTGGCCATCCAGTTCCGCAATTCGGTATATGTTGACCGCCAGCCTGTCGGGTGCAGATAACGTTGCGATAACACGCGCCCCATCAGCAGATCATTATCAAGTGTCTTGATAATTTTATCTGCCTGTTTCCATTTTTTATCTTGCTGAAGCGCAAAAATCTGTTGGTAGCGATCAATATCAGCGGCAGATAATGGTTGTGGCAGAATAACATCTGCTGTTGCCATGACCGGTAAGATCAATAAGACAACAATCGGTAAAATTATCCGCAACAGACGCGTCTGCATCTTAATCAAGGGGGTGTAAATATCCATAATCAAACCTTACCACAAATCACGGGCGGAATTCTTGCATCTTTTTGGCAATATACTGAAAATCTTTCCATGCTAGTGCTTTTTGTTGTGGCGATCTGAGCAAATAGGCCGGATGCAGGGTCGGCATAACAGGCAGAATATGACCATCACCAGCATCATATTCATGCCACTGCCCCCGCAATTTGAGAATGCCCTGATCTGTTGCCAGCAATGCTTTGGCCGCCGCCCCGCCCAGACATACCAGCATTTTAGGCGCGATAAGTTGAATATGCCGCCGCAGAATAGGCATGAATTGCGCCGTTTCTTGCGCGGTGGGCGTGCGATTACCCGGTGGCCGCCATAATATGGTATTAGTAATGTAAATATCTTCACGCGGCATATGAATGGAACTCAGCATCCGGTTTAACAATTGGCCGCTAACCCCGACAAACGGTTTTCCCTGCCGGTCTTCGTCAGCCCCCGGTGCTTCGCCAATAAACATGATATCCGATGCCGGATTACCGTCTGCAAAAACAATTTGTGTTGCTGTCCGTTTCAAATCAGAACCGTCATATTTTTCTGCCGCATGGCGCAATTCTTCTAATGTCTGACATGCTGATACATCCGGCAATGCGGAATGGCTGGCCGATTGGGCTTCTGATGTATTGGGGGATTGATTGGCTGGCTGGCTGGCTGGCGTTTTATCAGACGGTTTAACCGTCGATGTATCGGCGGGTGTATCAGGTGATGAAGGGCTCAGATGATCTGTCGTATCCATAATGGCTTCGTCTACACCCATATCAACCTGCCAGCGTAAGGCTTCTAGCAAATATCTGGGATCATCCGTTTGATCATGAATACGCATGTTCTGATCCGTTTCTGGCGACAAGTTCGGCTGAGATGGCGAAAATGTATTATTTTCTGACGACACCATATTATTTATTTTCCTTTTATATCCATTATAAATAGTATGGAGTTATTCAGGAAAAACAATATCCAGTTTGAAATAAACATGGCCAAAATGTTAAAACCGGATATGCAAAACAGATATACTAAGGGATGAGGGTCTGATGGAACGCGAATCGATGGAATTTGATGTAGTGATTGTTGGTGGAGGGCCTTCCGGTCTGTCTGCCGCTATTCGGCTAAAACAACGCGCCGAAGAAGAAGGTCGCGAGATCAATGTTTGTCTGATTGAAAAAGGCGCAGAAATAGGCGCCCATATTCTATCAGGTGCTGTACTGGAACCACGCGCGCTTAATGAGCTGATCCCTGACTGGGCAGAAAAAGGCGCGCCACTTGATACGCCTGTCAAAAATGACAAATTCATGTATCTGACCAAAACAGGCGCATTCCGTCTGCCAACACCGCCGCAAATGAATAATCATGGCAATTATATTATCAGCCTTGGTAATTTTTGCCGCTGGCTGGGTGAACAAGCCGAAGCCATGGGCGTTGAGATTTATCCCGGGTTTCCAGCAGCAGAAGTTCTTTATGATGATAACGGCCATGTTCGCGGGATTGCCACCGGCGATATGGGACGTGATAAAAACGGTGAGCCCACCGAGGCGTTTGAGCCGGGCATGGAATTACTGGGCAAACAGACCATTTTCGCCGAAGGCTGTCGTGGGCATCTGACCAAAACCCTGTTTGACAAATATGATCTGCGTGAAGGCAAGGACCCGCAAACCTATGCTATCGGTATCAAAGAATTATGGGATATCGACCCTGCCAAATCCGAGCCGGGTAAAGTCTGGCATTCGGTTGGCTGGCCTGTATCAAGTGATGTTTATGGCGGATCATTCCTCTATCATCTCAATGGTAATCAGGTTGCTGTGGGTTATGTTATCGGCCTTGATTATAAAAACCCGCATCTATCCCCGTTTGATGAATTCCAGCGGTTTAAAATGCACCCCAAAGTCAAAGATGTATTCGAAGGCGGCAGACGCGTATCCTATGGTGCGCGCGCGCTTAACGAAGGCGGTTTCCAGTCTATCCCGAAACTGACTTTCCCCGGTGGTTGTCTGGTCGGGTGCACTGCTGGTTTTCTTAATGTGCCAAAAATCAAGGGCACCCATACCTCAATGAAATCAGGCATGCTGGCCGCTGATGCGGTGTTTGATGCTATCGCCGATGATGCGGCAGGGGTTGAACCGGTAAGCTATGGCGAAAAAATCGAAGCATCATGGCTCTGGACAGAATTGCATCGGGTGCGGAATATTCGCCCCGGTTTCAGTCGTGGATTATGGTTAGGCATGGCATATGCTGGCCTTGATACCTATATCCTGCGTGGACGGGCGCCATGGACATTCAAACATCACAGCGATCATGATCAGCTGAAACCAGCCGCTGAAATGCCAAAAATCGAATATCCGAAACCGGATGGCGTGGTTAGTTTTGATCGCAATTCATCTGTTTATTTGTCTGGCACCAATCATACAGATGGGCAGCCTGTTCATTTGCAGCTTAAGGATGCGTCCATTCCCATTGATCATAATCTGGCGCTTTATGATGCACCGGAACAACGATATTGTCCGGCCGGTGTTTATGAAATTGTCCGTGATGATGATGGCAATAATCCCCGCTTGCAGATCAATTCACAAAACTGTGTGCATTGCAAAACTTGCGATATCAAAGACCCCACCCAGAATATCACATGGGTAACCCCCGAAGGTGGCGGCGGGCCGGCCTATCCTAATATGTAATGGTCACACGGTTATAGTTTGGCATAATCCGTAAACCCATCCATAATAACATGATGGACAGGGTCATCATTAATATAGGCGGATAGGCATGATAGCGGCAAAGCTGGGTAAAATGATCACGGCTGGTACAGTCATGCTTTTCATGGCTGGCTGTACTGCCCCGTCAACATCGCTTTCAATTGCTGGCAATATAACAGAAAAACAACCGCGGGATAGCTCATATCAGGGTTCGGGATTAGCGGCATTTATGGTCGGGCAATTTGCGCTGAAAAACGGTGATCTGGCGGTTGCCGCTGATGCCTTTACTGTTGCGTTGGCACGAAATCAGGATAATCCCTATCTGCTTAATCTGGCTTTTCAGACACAATATTTTAGCGGCGACATAGAAGCCGCAAGTGATCTGGCCGCACGGATAGAACGCAGTGATGATCATATCATGTTATCGGGCGAACCAGCGGCGGCGCTGGCAGCAATGGAACAGGACTGGGAAGCATTATATGTTCTAGCCAAGCATATGGTCGCCGATGGCCGGTCGCATCATACAGGAACAATCATGGGAGCATGGGCGCTGGCCGCTCAAGGTCAGGGTGATGCCGGATTGGTGATGCTTGATAGCATGGATCAGTTTCTCAATAATTACCAATCGCAAACCCGATTAAGCCAGCAGGCATTGATGGCAGAATATATCGGTAATGCTGAGCTTGCGGTTGCATATGCGCAGGATTTACTGGAACAGGATAATCTGGATCAGAATATTGTTCTTGATATGGCTGGTATTTTGCTCCGTAACGGCAATGCCGATGATGGGATGTTGTGGATAAAACGGTTGGGTTTACCATTTCCACGCGCCCGCATGCTGGCAGAAATTGAATCCGGTGAGTCACCATTATTAAAATCGCCGGACGTGATTAATTTGATTGCCACTGGCATAGTCACTAGCCAGATTGATCCCATGCAGCAAAGTTATCAGCCGATTTCACTGGCGCGGCTTTATCTAGCGGCATATCTGGATAGCAACAATGATTATGTCAAATATCTGATTGCCGAATCCTATATTGAGGCCGGATTAACTGATGATGGTGTTGCCATGCTGTCGCTGATCCCTGATCATAGTGTCTGGTATCCGGAAGCACGGATTAACATGGCCGTTGCTCTCCGGTCAGAATCTGGACAAGGCTCGCTGGCGTTGACTATCATTAATGATTTGCTTGATGATTATCCGGAAAACCCGCTGATCTGGGCAGAAAAAGCGCTCACCGCACAACGCAACCAACACCATGCTGAGGCTGAAAAAGCATTTTCCAAAGCCATGTCTCTGGGGCTGAATAATGGCCGGATGTTATATTATCTGGCCATTGCACAGGCGGATCAGGGTAAAGATGATTTGGCCGAAACCTCATTTCGCAAATCCATTGAGCAGGCACCATTCAATCCTTATAGCCTCAATTATTTTGGCTATTGGCTGATTGAGAAAAATCGCGGCTTTGAAGAAGCCAAGTCATACATCCAGAAAGCCGTTGATAAGCAACCTGAAAACGGCGCTTTTGTTGATTCTCTTGGCTGGGTCTATTTCAAAATGGGGGATTATCAGAATGCCCTGTTTTATCTGGAACGGGCGGCAATGCTTATTCCCGATGATCCGGTGATTACTGACCATTTGGGCGATGTCTATTGGGCGCTGGAACGGCAAACAGAAGCCATGCATGAATGGCGGCGGGCGTTGATATTTGCACCTGATGCCGAACTGGAAAAACATATCCAGACAAAAATCACCCGGACACTGGCAGATGAATAAACCGGTATTTTTACGCGCGCCTGCCAAAATTAATCTAAACCTTAATATAACTGGCCGCCGGGCTGATGGTTATCATTTGCTGGATTCGGTAGCAATATTTGCCGAACTCGCTGACCATATCACCATATCACTTGCTAGCACCGATGATGTTACCATGACCGGATCAATGACCGGCAATATCAATCCTGCTGATACCAGCCTGCATAAAGCCAGAGATGCGTTTCGTCATAAAACCGGATGGGATCAGCCAGTTGCCATCCGAATGGAAAAACATATCCCTGTTGCCGCCGGATTAGGTGGCGGGTCTGCCGATGCGGCGGCGGTATTACGCGGCATGGCCATGCTGTCAGAGATACGGATGAATGCCCGTGACATGATGGAAATCGCGCTTGGCATTGGTGCAGATGTCCCCGCGCTGATGCAAAGCTGGCACACCACCGCATTACGGATGCAGGGCATAGGTGAGCGATTAACGCCGCTTCATCTATGCCACGATTTAGGCATTTTGCCGGGTATTTTACTGGCAAATCCCGGAGTTGCTGTATCAACGGCGGCGGTATTTGATGCTATGCGTCAAGCCAGGTCTGATATGGGTGTTGATATGGATATGGCTGATCACGCATCAGCGCTCCCCGATAAACCGCTTGATTTAACCGCCCAGATAGCACGCGGTAATGATATGACAGCGGCGGCCATTTCGCTTGCACCGGCAATTGAAACATTGCTGGCTGCGCTTCATCAGTCTGTTATTGAATATCAAGGTTATGGCGCGGCAATGAGTGGATCAGGCGCGACGTGCTTTGCGCTTTTTCCCACCATTCAACAAGCAGAAAAAGCCGGAAAATCGCTAAAATCATTATGGAAAGATGATCCGATCTGGTGCTGGACTGGCGGGATAATGAAACTTGAAGCACCTTAATTCAGCTTTTTTGAATATGAGCCAAGCTTTTCGTAAAAAACAATCTTGATATCATGGGATGTTATCGCTATGTTGCGTGAATATTTGCCGTTGATTTAAATTGGGGCGTGGCCAAGCGGTAAGGCATCGGTTTTTGGTACCGTGTATCGTAGGTTCGAATCCTACCGCCCCAGCCAAATCATTTCCTGTTATCTGAACTTCAGTGACTATCAATGCGTTCATGCGTGCGGGCGGCATGTATGGATTATCATCAGCCCGACATATCAGGCCAGCATATAACCGCCGCCGGATGTTATTAAAAAGTCCGTCTCATCAACATAGCGGATTTTCTGGCGCAGGCGGTAGACATGGGTTTCTAACGTATGGGTCGTCACTCCGTCGCCATAGCCCCATACCTGCTCAAGTAATGCTTTTTTATTAACCACCTTATCCCTATTGAGATGAAGATGTTTAATAATGGCCGCTTCTTTTTCGGTCAGATTAATTACCTCGCCACTATCGATATGCACCATCGTCTTGCGGCTATTGGAAAATTGAAATTCACCAATGGTTATCCGTGCATCCTCACGCGCCTGATGCTGTACCAGATGCGTTTTCATCCGTGCAATCAGCTCGCCCATACGGACAGGTTTGGCAATATAGTCGTTTGCTCCGGCTTCTAGCCCATCAATCGTATCCATTTCGCTAGACTGCGCGGTTAGCATCAACACTGGAATGGTATAGCCCATATCGCGCATCCAGCGACAAAAATCGCGACCATCACCATCACCCAGCGTCACATCCAGAATAACCAGATCGGGATCAACATCCGCAAGCTTTGCTTTCGCTTCTTTCAGAGATGATGCGCCTTCGATATCATATCCACCTTCTTGTTCAATCTGAATAATGATTGTTTCAAGAAGATGCAGGTCATCATCAACGGCAAATATTTTAATCACGACAATTACTACCTATATGTAAAGTATATTGAAAACACTTTCTATATTACATAATTTAATGATAAAGATTTGACCAGACAAATTCATATTTATCAATAGTATGATTAAAATGTTAGGAAACGGTAATATGGTCATTTCGGCCAGACATCAGGCGGTACAACGCGCCATATCGGATTTACGGCGCGGCGGGGCGGTGCTGGTTCGCGACCGTGATAATGGCGCTTTTCTCATCCGTGCGGCCGAGCAAATCAACAAAGATACCCTTACCGATATGGCGCGGTTGAGCCGGTCAGCGCCATATTTGCTCATCAGCCCCAATCGGGCGCTGGCCATTGGGTTGCACCCGCGCGACGATGCGGCGGCGTGTTCTATCGCATTATCTGTTGAACAGGATAATGATGTTGTGCGTGGGCTGATTGGTGATATTCCCCTTAACGCCGATATAAATCATCTGTCTATTCTGGCAGAAAAACCATCCAGCGTAGCAGAAGCAATCCTTATGCTGATGCGGGTGGCGCGGTTATTGCCAGCGGCGATATGTACGCATTTCCCCAGCACTGATCATGCGGCGCTTCGGCTCTGGGCAGATGAACATGGTGTTCTGATTGTACCAGATAGCGATATTCGCCGGTTTGAAACTATTTCCGCCAGCTTGCTGAAAGAAGTCGCGCGCGCACGCTTGCCACTTGCAGATGCAGAAGACGCGCAAATTGCCATTTTCCGGCCGGGGGATGGCGGCACCGAACATTTTGCTATTATTATCAGCAATGGTGATAAAATGGATGCTCCGCCGGTGCGCATACATTCGCAATGTATTACCGGTGATATTCTGGGCAGTCTTAAATGTGATTGCGGTGATCAGTTGCGGCAGGCCATACGGCAAATGGCTGAAACGGGCGGCGGTGTGCTGATCTATCTGGCACAGGAAGGCCGTGATATCGGGCTAGTCAATAAATTAAAGGCTTATGCCTTACAAGATACCGGCATTGATACGGTTGATGCGAACCATCATCTGGGTTTTGAAACAGATCACCGGTTTTTTCTGCCAGCCGCCGAAATGCTGCGCCAGATGGGTGTCACCAATATTCAGCTATTGACCAATAATCCTGATAAGATCAGCCAGATTGAGGCATGCGGGATTACCGTTAGCGCCCGTCTGCCTTTGATCACGCCGGATAATCCGTATAATGCCGATTATCTGGCCACAAAAGCCAAACGCACTGGTCATATGCTTGATTAATCCGGCCATATGCGAATTAATATGATTACTGTCGGGGTAGGCGGGCGCCAAATATGGCCGACCCGACACGCACCGAAGTCGCACCAAATGTGATGGCTTCCGGATAATCGCCGCTCATCCCCATCGATAAAACCGGCAATCCACATTCGGCGGCCAGTTTAGCCAGTAAAGCAAAATGCATGGCCGGTTCTTCGTCGGCCGGCGGAATACACATCAAACCAGTGATATTAAGCCCGTGATGGGACTGGCAATGATGGACAAATGTTTTTGTGTCTTGCGGGCGGATGCCGGATTTCTGTTCTTCCTCGCCTGTGTTTACCTGCACCAGACATGGCAGATGACGATCCTGCTTTGCCATCTCTTTCGCCAGCGCGGCGGCCAGTTTTTCTCTATCCACGACCTCAATCACATCAAATAAAGCCACGGCTTCTGCGGCTTTATTGGTTTGCAGAGGGCCGATCAGATGCAGGGTGAGATCAGGGTAGCTAGCGCGGCGATGCGCCCAACGGCTCATAGCTTCCTGCACACGGTTTTCACCAAATACCCGCTGACCAGCATCAAGCGCCGCATCAATCCGCTCATCCGGTTGCTGTTTCGATACCGCAACCAGCGTGACGGGTTCAGTTGAAACTTTGTCAATTTTAGATTCAACATCTGCTAAGTTTGTTTTTATTTTATCCGTACTCATGCTTTGTGCTCTCGAAGTGATTATTGAGTTTGTTCCCTAAATAATGTAGGGTTCAATAAATTTTTTATAATGGTATTTTATTATGACTGACATTGAAAAACTAAAGAAACTACATTCAGAAGGAAAAATTGAAAAAGCTTTAAAACTATCAAACCAGTTGTTAAAAAAACACCCTAATACCTATTCATATCTACATGCTCACGCCTCATTACACAATAATGCCGGTATGATTAATGCAGCTCTGCGTTCTTATCTGAAATTACATACACTCAATCCAAATGATATCAGCATCGTGCTAGCTATTAGCACATGTTTTTCAAAAATTAGCGAATATGAATCGTCATTAAAATACTTTCAAATCGCCAACAAATTGAGACCTAATGATCATGAAATTATCATGAATATCGGGGTGCTTTACAGACTAAACGGGCAAGTCACTGAATCAAAAACTTATTTGGAAACGGGTGTGAAACTTGCTCCTAAAAAAGCCGAAGCCTATCATAATTTAGCTATAACCAATGAACTTGAAGAAGATTTTGATACCGCGTTAAGCAATTATAAAAAAGCGGTTGAGCTGGATAATAGGCATTATCGTGCACTCGGTAATATGGGTGTCGTCTATTCAAAGTTGAAAAATCTAAAACTTGCTGAAGAAGCATTTTTATCTTCGCTTGCCATTAATCCAAAATACGATCTAGCACTTAAGAACCTTGGTATTAATTATGTCTTTCAAAAACGACTGAATGAAGCTAAAGCATTGCTTTTTAAAGCTATTGAATACCACCCCAAGCATGCAATGTTCTATAATAATATCTCACAATTGACTAATATGACAAAAGAAGAATTATCTCATATTAAATTTGCTATCGAGAATGCTCTTGCATCTAAAACTAATTTATTAGCTACCGATGAGATGTACTTTGCGTTAGGAAAAATATGCCATTCTTTAAAAGAATATAAAACTGCTGAAGCAAGCTACCTCAAGGCTAATACGCTTGTTAGTAAGAAGAAGCCCTATGATCGTTCATTTGTGTCTAATTACTTTGATTATTCAAAATTTCTAGCTTCTCATCTAGATACATCTTTTGAAAGCCATGTTTCTGGGGAAAGTTTTGTATTCATTATAGGTATGCCTAGATCAGGAACAACTTTGCTAGAATCTCTTTTATCAACACACACCAAATTAATACCTGGTGATGAATTGCCCTATTTAAATCATATCTGTTTTACTGAATTATTTAAAAATAAACGCCATACTGGACTACCTACTACTAAAAATTTAGAAGTTATTTCTGATTATTATCATACAAAAACTGCATCTCTTTTTTCTAAACCGAATATACTTATTGATAAGCTGCCACATAATTTCAGATGGATTCCTATTATTAATACTGTATTTCCAAGAGCAAAAATTGTGCATATATCAAGGGATCCTATTGATAATTGTTGGTCGCTTTTTAGAGAAAACTTTAACAATAATAGTCATGAATACAGCTACCAGCTAAAAACATTAGGGGAATATTATGCTAGATATCAGGAATTGATGTTATTTTTTAATAA
>JABIWM010000146.1 GCA_018701255.1 Alphaproteobacteria bacterium
ATCCATTGATGATAATGTGACCTATACCGACTGGCAACGCGGCAATTATTATCGGGCGATCAATGATTTGCTACCAACGGCGAAGCGTATTGGCATCGAGGACGATCATGTCACCCTGCAAAACCGGCAAGCATTTGCCAGCTTTATGCCGAATGCGGAATGGACAGATATTTCTGCTGATACCATGACAGAACGCATGATCAAATCCGAAGAAGAAATCACGTTGATCAAGGCAGGCGCGGCGGTGGCGGATATTGGCGGCTATGCCATACATGCGGCGATCCGCGAAGGCGTGCGGGAAATTGATGTAGCTATGGCTGGACGTGATGCGATGGAACTGGCTATTGCGGAATCATTTCCGGATAGTGAATTGCGGGATTCATGGGTCTGGTTCCAATCCGGTATTAATACCGATGGCGCACATAATCCGGTGACTTGCCGGAAACTGGCGGCTGGTGATCTGTTATCGCTAAATACCTTTCCCATGATTTCTGCCTATTACACGGCATTGGAACGGACGCTTTTTCTGGGTGAGCCTGATGCGGCGACGCGCAAGGCATGGGATGCCAATCTGGCGGTGCATGAATACGGACTTAGCCTGATCAAGCCGGGGGCAACATGTAGCGGAATTACGGCTGAGCTGAATACCATGTTTGCCGAAAGCGGATATTTAGACCGTAGAACATTTGGATACGGACATTCCTTTGGTGTGCTATCGCATTATTACGGCCGTGAGGCCGGGCTGGAATTGCGCGAAGATATCGACACTGTTCTGGTGCCGGGAATGGTTGTATCCATGGAACCTATGATCACTATCGGCGATGAAGAACCGGGGCGTGGCGGGTATCGTGAACATGATATTCTGGTTGTTACCGCTGAAGGAGCGATAAATATCACCAAGTTCCCATATGGCATGGAGCATAATATCATTTCTGTTTAATCAGAGGCGATCAGCATGCCAGATTACAATTAGCTATACCAATCTGTCTGGTTATTAGGGTTTAAACTAGACAGATTGGGGTGATAAGAGTTAAGTTATTATCAATTAATGGTTCAATCATGAATCAAGATAATTATTATTGCAGGAGATATATATGAAAAATTTGCCACTTATTGTTATTGTTCTCGTTATTGGTGGTGGTTTAGGCTACTTCCTTGGCGGTGGAAATGAGCAAGCTGTTGAGCAAGAAGCTGCGATGGAAACATCATCAGAATCTACTCTGGAAGCAGTAAAAGCTAAAGGCTATGTTCAGTGTGGAGTAAGTCAGGGTCTTCCCGGGTTTTCAAATGCTGATGACAATGGTAACTGGACAGGGATTGATGTTGATCTTTGTCGTGGTGTTGCCGCTGCTGTTTTTGGCGATGCTGATAAAGTCCGCTTTACGCCGCTATCTGCTAAACAGCGCTTTACCGCGTTATCATCCGGTGAGATTGATATTCTTTCACGGAACACAACATGGACAATGACTCGTGACACCCAGCTAGGTCTGAACTTTGCTGGCGTCAATTATTACGATGGTCAGGGCATGATGGTTCCATCCAGTCTTGGTGTTACATCAGCGACTGAACTTGATGGTGCTAATATCTGCACAAACACAGGCACGACGACTGAGCTGAACATCACGGATTACTTCCGTGCTAACAATATGAGCTTTGAGCTGGTTGCCTTTGAAAAAGCAGATGAGGTTGTTGCCGCTTATGATGCGGGACGTTGTGACGTTTACACAACTGACCGTTCAGGTCTGGCCGCACAGCGTACCAAGCTGACTAACCCTGATGCACATTTTGTTCTGCCGGAAATCATTTCCAAAGAACCATTGGGCCCTGTTGTCCGTCAAGGTGACGATCAGTGGTTTAACATTGTTCGCTGGTCACTGAACGCGATGATCAATGCCGAAGAACTTGGTGTTACACAATCCAATGTTGGTAGCATGATGGGGTCGGATAATCCTTCCATCAAGCGTCTTCTGGGTGAAGAAGGTAACTTTGGTGAAGAACTTGGTCTAAGCAATGACTGGGCTGCTAACCTGATCAAGGCTGTTGGTAACTATGGTGAGTCTTATGACGCGCATGTTACTCCACTTGGTCTGGCTCGTGGTGTTAACGCATTGTGGAGCGATGGCGGAATTCTATACGCCGCGCCTATCCGCTAGGTGTAAATACATTTGGGGCATCCATCCTTATGGGATGGGTGCCGCTAACCCCTTGCAGATTGAATATTCTGGTTAAAAATATCTGACTAAAGGGCATTACAGTAATGAATTCTTCTGATTTATCGCGATTATGGAATGATGCACGCATCCGCCGTATAGCCATACAGGTTATATTAGTCGCGCTAGTTGTGTTTTGTTTCTGGTGGCTGATCAGCAATACATCACAAAATCTGGATAAACTGAATAAATCTATCGGTTTTGATTTTCTCTCGCAAAATGCGGGATTCCAGATCGCCCCGACATTAGGCACATGGCTATTTTCTTATGAGGTGGGGCAATCTACCTATTGGGACGTGTATCTGATTGGTATTATAAACACGCTTCTGGTTGCTGTTCTGGGTATCATCGCGGCAACGGTAATCGGCTTTCTGGTCGGTATTATGCGGCTATCGAATAACATCATTTTCAGAAGCTTTGCAACGGTATATATTGAACTCTTGCGGAATATCCCACTGCTTCTGCAGTTATTTTTCTGGTATTTTACGGTCTTGCGTTCCTTGCCGGATAAGCGGGGTAAGGTTGATCTGATCCCCGGCGCGGTTAGCGTTAATCTGGAAGGATTATTTCTGCCCTTTCCCATATGGCATAGCGGTGCCGGTTTTGCCGGTATCATTTTGCTGATTGCCGCTATATCGGCGCTATACATGCGCGCAAAATCGCGTTCAAAACAATTAATGACTGGCCATCCTTTAGCGATATGGCGGATCACCGCGGGCATATTCGCCGCCGCGTGTTTGATGATCGTTGTCAGTGTCGGGATTCCCATGGAATGGAGCCAGCCAACATTCATAGAAACAGGGCCAATTCTCAAACAGGGATTTGATAAAGCGACCGCTATCATGATCATCCCCGAAATGCTGGCGGTCTGGTTTGCGCTGACATTATATACCGCCGCCTTTATTGCGGAAAATGTCCGTTCAGGTATTCTGGCGGTTAGCAAAGGCCAGACAGAAGCCGCAAATGCGTTGGGTTTAAGCACTGGCCAGACATTGCGGTTGATTGTTATTCCGCAAGCGATGCGGGTCATTGTGCCGCCGCTGACATCACAATATCTCAACCTTACGAAAAACTCGTCATTGGCGGTGGCTATTGCTTATCCGGAACTGGTGTCCATCTTTGCCGGCACGGCTATGAATCAGGTGGGTAAGGAAATTGAAATGTTCTTCATGATGATGGTGGTTTATCTGACGTTCTCGCTTCTGACCTCGGCCTTTATGAACTGGTTTAATCATCGCAGCAAGCTGGTGGAACGGTAATGAAAACAGATCACTCAACCGCCTATGTTCGCCAAGAAGACGCGCCCTTATTGCCGCCACCGCGTAATGAAACAGGTATCATTGGCTGGTTTAATCAGAATATTCTGAGCCTGATCAATGATTTTAGCGGTATAGGCGCGGCTATCCGTTCGGTCTTGATGGCCGTCGGGACATTGGCCATTCTGTATTATTCTGCACATATATTATGGGCATTGATTGATTTTGCCATAATCGAAGCCGTATGGTCTGACCCTGATGAATTAAAGCGCGTGGTCTGCACCACAGAAATTGCTGGCGGGATACAGCATAATGGCTGGCATGGTGCATGCTGGCCATTGGCAACGGCTAAGATGAAGTTTCTTATTTATGGCGCTTATCCGGCCGAAGAATTATGGCGGGTTAATATCACTGGTCTTGTTCTGATCATAGGGCTGGTCTGTCTGATGTTTGATCGGATGCCATACCGGATGCATATTGGTATATCCATGCTGACCATTTTTCCGGTTTTTGCCTATATTATGCTGGTCGGGCTTGGTGACTGGATCGGCCTGCCATATGTTGATACCCGTGACTGGGGTGGCGTGCTGGTGACGCTGGTGGTTGCCTTGACGGGTATTATTGCCTCATTACCGCTTGGGGTTGTGCTGGCGCTGGGGCGACAATCAAATATGCCTGCTGTTCGTTATTTATGTACCGGATTTATTGAGTTCTGGCGCGGTATTCCGCTAATCACTGTGCTGTTTATGGCATCGGTGGCATTGCCGCTTTTCCTGCCAACCGGGGTGACGATTGATAATCTGTTGCGGGCGTTGATCGGGGTGACGTTATTTGCATCTGCCTATATGGCTGAGGTGATCAGAGGTGGGCTTCAGGCTATCGATAAAGGCCAGTACGAAGCCGCTGATGCGCTGGGGCTGGGGTATTGGAAATCCATGCGGCTGATTATTCTGCCGCAAGCTTTAACCTATGTGATCCCCGGAATTGTGAATACGTTTATCGGGCTGTTCAAGGATACTACGCTGGTAGCGATTATTGGTCTGTTTGATCTGTTAGGCGCGGCACAGGCGGCGATTAATGATGCTGGTTGGTCATCACCGGTTCAGGCTATCACGCTTTATCTCTTGGTAGCGACTTTTTACTTTATTTGCTGTTTTGTCATGTCGCGGTATTCGATGCGACTGGAACGCAAACTTGACCGCTCAAACCGCTAGAATGGCTTGTCCGGTATTGGAGGAAGAATATGGCGAATAATGCGAAACTGAAAAAACAGGGTAGCGAGGAAATCGTTATCAGCATGAACGGAGTCAACAAATGGTTTGGCAGTTTTCATGTGTTGCGCGATATCAATCTGAACGTCCATAAAGGCGAGCGGATTATTATTTGCGGGCCCTCTGGTTCTGGTAAATCAACCGTGATCCGTTGTCTGAACGCATTGGAACATCATCAGGGCGGGGATATCAATATTCTGGGTGTTACGCTTGATAATAATGTCCATAATGTAGAAACGGTGCGCCGTGATGTTGGTATGGTGTTTCAGCAATTTAATCTGTTCCCGCATCTGTCTATTCTTGAAAACTGCATTCTTGCCCCGACCTGGGTGAAAAAAATGCCACGCGCCGAAGCCGTGGATTTGGCCATGTCATTACTGGAACGGGTGAAAATCCCCGAACAGGCACATAAATATCCGGGTCAGCTATCCGGCGGCCAGCAACAAAGAGTGGCGATTGCCCGTGCATTATGTATGCAACCGGAAATTATGCTGTTTGATGAGCCGACTTCCGCGCTTGATCCGGAAATGATCAAAGAAGTGCTGGATGTGATGGTTGGTCTGGCCGAAACGGGCATGACCATGATTTGCGTCACCCATGAAATGGGTTTTGCCCGCAAAGTGGCTGATCGGGTGATTTTCATGGATGAAGGCCAGATCATTGAACAGAATGAACCGGAAGCGTTTTTCAGTAAGCCGAAATCTGACCGCACCAAGCTATTCCTGTCGCAAGTATTAAGCCATTAATTCGCTTTCCAGTGCCAGAATATCAGCCCATGTTTTTTCTGGAACAGGGATCACCCCATCAGCGATATTGCGGTGATGGCGTTCACGCTCGCCGGGTATCTCAACTTGATTAAACCCCGGTGCTGGCGGACATTGGCGCATATCATCCAGAATATGTTCTGCCATATTCTGCAATTGGCCAGCATCCTGATAGCGGCGCGTATCAATCGCAATAAGCAACCAGTTCGCTTCGGTTTTGACCTTGCCTAATAATGCTTCGGCAATTAATTCTGCCATTAGCGCCAGCGCATAGCCTTTATGCTCTCCGCTAGGCAGGATAGCGCCGCCATCAAAATAATCATCGGGATTTGTGGTGGGGATGCCGTGTTTGTTAATCACACAATCCGCTGGCAAATCAGCACCGGCATTTTGTGCCGCGTAAATCCAGCCACCCGCAATCTTTGATGTGGCAAAATCCAGAACAACGCTTCCTCTATCGCCCCCCGGAAAACCAATACAATATGGATTTGTCGGTAATTTGGCTTCTGCACCCCCATAGGGAGCGACCTGTCGCCAGATGGCACGATTGCCGCCACCAATCAGGATGGTCATTAAACCATGTTCGGCCGCCGCATCCGCGAATGCACCATGGCGACCGGTATGCCCCAGATTTCTGATGGCCAGCATGGATATACCTGTTGTGGCGGCGGTTTTGGCAACATGCTGATAGGCCATGGTCATAGCCGGAATCCCGATGCCGCCATTGCCATTAATTTCAATATTGTTTTTAGTGTCAGTGGTTAGCACTGGCACAGCGCCCGCATCCATATAGCCGGATTCAAACTGTCTGGCATATTGCAAACACCGCATGATGCCATGGGATTCGACCCCGCATAGGCTGGCATCAACCAGATGATGAGCGACTGCATCGGCAATATCAGGCTGGCATCCGCATCCGCTAAATATTCGCCGCAGATGAAAAACCGCCTGATCAGCGCTGATCAATACCCGCTTGCCATCAAGACGAAGTTTGCTGGCAAATTCTGGCGAAGAAGATTGCATTTGTTAAATACCTTACTCTTGCGATATATTCTTATC